>QQUB01000717.1 GCA_008501835.1 Bacteroidota bacterium | reverse complement strand
CCACGGTAATGGAATTTGGGGGAAACTTCTGACCAGCTATGGTTTGTTCCAATTCTCCATGATAATCTTTTTCCAAAATATCAAAAGCCTCCTCACCTGAACGTGCTCCTTGGCAAGGAATCCCTCTCAGTTTTAAATTTTGGATTATTTTATTCAGGGTGTCTGGATTATCATCAATACAAAGTGCCTGCCATTCTGAAACTTGTTCCAACTCAGTAGATTGAGATTCTACCGAGGGTAAGAGTTCCAATACTGATTGTTTAAAAGAATTGACAACACTTGCTGCCGAACTTTTTCCACGTTGTTCTATCGCAATAAGCATCTCCGTCCGTATAGAATCAAGTTCCAAATGATGTTTATCAGGGATAATGGCTTGCAATATTTGAAAATAGAACTCCGTCTCCTTCTGGGGATTGCGGGAAACTTTGTCTTTCAGGTTATGGAATATTTCAGAAACAGAGCCTGCAAGATCAAAAAAGTGGTAATTGATGTCTGCCAGTAAATTAGGTGTAAGACTTTTAATTTTTTCCGTAGGTTCATAATGTGCCAGACTTGCAGGTAACCGCAAAAAGTAATGTCCTGGAGTTTTAAAAATGTCTACAACATGTTTACCGGTTGAAGGGAATCTATCTTTTGGCAAGGCAGAACACAACATTATAGGGTTCAGCACCTTTTTTAAACGTATTTTTTCTAATATTTTAAACCCAAAGAAATTTGACGGAACATGGCCCTCCCATTTCAATTCCAGTAATAAAAATATTAAGGAATAATCATCCCAATCCTGGTGTTGGTTGAAGTCCTCCATTGAACAAATGAAATCATACCTGTCTTGTGTGTCAGAGGGGATTACATCAGGAGCGTTCCAAATAACTAATTTTTTTTGAACCATTTTTTTAAATTAATGCAGGGACAATGACATCGACAATATTTCTCAAATTACCGTAAAACATGTGTTCCTTATCTTCATCTCCCCCAAACCCACTTCTGGCTTCCTTAATCATACTGGCTAATTGTGTGTACTCTTGCTCTTTTAAATCACCTCTTTTTTTAAGTTTTTCCAATTCGAGTAAAGCAATTTGATCATTTTCCTTTTCTTGTATTTTTTGAAGGGGTTCAAAAAACCTCAATAGGTCCAATAGGATATTTAAGGATTCCTTTTCCCCTTTAATAACTTTGAAGAATTCCTGGATATCGCCTTTCTTCTCATAGACTTCCATTCCTTTCTCCAGATTGATATCAGTCACCAAATCATCTCTAACTTTTTGTGGTAAGACACAAATTTTATCCGGATGAGCAAGGTCAGTTAAATGATAATGATTTTCTTCACCTTTGCCATTCACCCAAAACTGAAAATTTCCCTCGTTGTCCTCCAGAGATTTTTCCATACCTCCGGAATACAGCACAATATATAGAGAGGGATATTGCTCATTTAGCAATGTAACAATAGAGAGAATATCAGGAATTCTGTCATTCCAAAAGTTTCCCAAATGAATCAGTATACAAGTATCGTCAACGATATGTTTTGATACTTCATTAAAACTGGTACTATCTTCATCCAGGTGAAATTCGAACTTTGATTTAGGGAACTCCTTTTCAAATAGAGCAAGAAAACTTTGACTTCTTTCTCTGGTTACCAATTCCCACAATATTATTTTTTTCATTTGTATATTTTTAAAATCTTAGGAATATGAAATTCATATGCCACACGCGTTTCGTCCAGATCTTTTGTTTCTTTTGGTGAAACTTTGGAGCAAATCTTGCCTGTTTCAGGGTAAAATTTGCAGATAATTTGTTTATCCTTGCTTTTGAAGATGAATTCCCCTCTATACAGGTAACATACAATTTTTATTATATCCTCTAACCCTTCAGAAAAGGGGGCTTTAAATTCGAGGTTCAATTTAATTTTATCGATTTTAGTTTTTAAAGCTTCAATTCCAATTGGTATTGCTGCATTTGCCTTGTCTTTACTCTTTATGCAGAAAACAAATTTATCTCCAGCAGATCTTACCTTTATTTCTTCTACAATCTGATTCCTGATTTCTGCATTATTGATAGCAATTTTAAAAATATAGTCAAGGTGTCCTGGGTAAAAACCTGCCTGATTCATCCACATTCGGATCTTATCTCTAAATCCTTCCCCAGGCCAAACGATCAGAAAATACCAATTGTAGTCCAGTAAATGATCCCTGAACTTCACCGGAGCAGATTTGTTCTCTGGTCTCATTAAATAATCCAGGAAAGGTTTTATTGAATCAAAATCAATTGAGTTCTTTTCAAGCCCGACTTTTTTAAACTCTTTGAATAATAGCAACTTAACTTTATGTAAAAACTCTCCTTGTCTGATCTTTTCCTTTTCATTATTCGGGTGAGCTACATACCCGGTAATAAAAGACAAAAGTTTTGGGAAGTTGGAAAGTAAATGAAGCAGTTCATCTTTTGCTTGTTTTTCCAAATTAGGAGTAGGTGCAGACTCTATTTTCATAGTTTCTCGTGGAAACAAAGTCTGGAGGCTCCAAAAGTAATCCTCTCCGTCAATTTTCTCATAATGTCTTATATCAAACAGATCAAAATCCTTTTGAGACTTTACTCTATTCTCTAATTCAAGTATTTCCTTATCTGATAACTGATTTATTACCCTGTTTTGTTCCTTAAGTAGCCTACTTCTTAATCCTTGATCGATTTCGTCCCAATATGAGTCATCACTAATATTCCCGACTAACAGGTTGTCTACCATAAAAGGAGCAAGGTATTTTATTATTAAATACCTAAGTAGCAGGTTTTCGTGGGCTCCTGAAAATAGCGCCTTTAGATGATCCGTTTTTCCAAGTGCTTTTAGTAATTCTAGTCCGGCGATGTAAAACGAAGTACTTTCTTCCTTATTTTCCAGTGCAAGAGTTTCCCATTTTTCTTTAGTCAAGGTCTTAGATGCATAGATAACATCTTCATTGTCCCATTTCAAGTCAATGAATATAGCATCAATCCGATTAAGAATCTTAAAAGTTCTCTGAGAAGTATTCTCTCCAGTTTTTAGGGCATGTGAATAATCCTTCAAAACCTTCAAGATGGTATCAAAAGCCATTGTTGTTGCACCTCCCCACAAATAAACATCGATCGGGGCATCTTTATTGATGATCAATCCCTCATCTGATATGTATCCTTTATTTATACCCAATGGCAAATATTTTTTATTAACCAAAAGACCGATTACCCTATCAGAACCCTCTTTTAAATCATCTAAAATTAAAATTTTGAATTTTTTGTGTTTTTTGTTGTTTTCGCTCATGTTTGAAAAATTAGTTGTTTTTCCTTTCATAATTAAATGCGACCAAATGAATTTCTAAAACGAATTTGGCCTTCAATGGATAGGAATAGGGTTATAAATTAAATTTGGGGTATTATAATTTCATAAAAAATACCTGTAGGTGGTATTTGAGTTATATGAACAGAAACACTTTTTGTCTCAATCTTCTTTTTATCCTCACAAAAAGTGCATTTTACCTGGTGATATTTACTCTTAATCCAAAAAATACCTTTATAAAAATAACAGGCTATCTTTAAGATTTCACCGAGACCATCGGCATAGATACCTTTGAGTTCCAGATTTAACTCAGTCCTTTCCACCTGAGTTTTGAATTGTCCGAATCGTCCTTTATATCCCTCATTTTTTTGACTTTGCATCTGAAACTGGAATACAAAATTGTCTCTTTCTTCAAATGCATCAACAAGGATTATTTCTTGGCCCCTGAGTTTTGCATTATAATCTGCAACTTGATAGATATAATCCAAATGTCCGGGATATATACCTGCATTTTGCAACCACCTCTTCATTTCCTCTTTAATCCTATACTTTGGCCCCTCCATTTTTTTTACAAAAGACCAATTCCCATTTACTAACCTGTCGGTAAATTTTCTGGTTACCCAATCCTTACTGGCCTCGGGTTTCCTTGCAAAACCCTCCACAAACTTCTTAATAGGAAAAAATTCTAGTTCTCTATTATACCTTGCTGGCACTACAAATTCTTTCACACAAAGTAAATTCAGTTTTTTAAAAAAATCGTGTGCAGTAAAAGTTCGGTCTAAGGAATAAGGAGCTGTTACATCGGACAGTAAAACCGGAAAAGGAATAAGCGCATTCAACATATCTTGCCGAGCCTTTTCTTTTGAACTTTCGATCAAAAAGGTTGTCAATTGGACCCATAGTTTCGGGAACAAGGACTGTATGCTCCAAAATTCGGTTTGACTGTTTTCATAATGGGGTATATCCGCTACGTCTAAATCGACTCCTTCTTGGATTCGTTTTTCTAATTTTTCTATAGTTTCAAAGGATAACTGATTGATAACTCGATTTTGTTGTTTGATCAATAAAGCTTCAATTTTATCTTCAATCAGTTTAAAATAATCGTCATTTCCAATGTTTCCAATCAACAGGTCTTCCGTGCTCATCCTGTTCCAGAAATAGTTTTTAAGCAAGTATTTTATTAATAGATTTTCCTGGGCACCGGAAAAAACGATTTTCAATTTATCTGAGGGACCCAATAATCTCATTATCTCAAGACCTGCAATATATTTCGAAATAGATTTATTCCCAGTTTCCTGGTCCCATGCCAGGCTTTCCCACTTAATGTCCCTCAGGTATTCAGATTTCGCATTAATGTCAAAGGGCTCCCATTTCAAATCGATAAAAAATATATCGTAATTTTTATTCATTTCCTCAGCGCCCCTTTGTTTCAAAATCTTTAAGATGCTATCAAAAGAAACCAATGTGGCTCCACCCCAAATTTCAATATCTACATTTGTACAATCCTCAAGCATGAAATTGTCCAGTGAGCAAGAGCCTTGGATATCTCTTCTAATAAAATGTTTATGCTGAAGAAAATTCACAACCCTTGCAGAACCGTCACTTTCTCCAATACTGGATTCATCGTCAAAAATTAATATTCTGAATTTTTTCATTCGCCTTTTATTCTAAATTCATTTGGACTTACCCCGGTTATTCGTTGAAATGCCATATATTCCTCTCTTTCCTGAGGGACTCCCAACCTTACTTCCTTGATTTTTTCTTTATGCCTGTATAGGGAATAATTGGCATTAAAAAATTGTCTAAAAAACATTTCGACATCATTTATCCCAATATTGTATTTGTCGTATGGCATTTTCTTCCATTGTAACCTTGGAGAGGTAGTAAATTCATGAAGAGAGCCATAATTATTGAAATTTAAACGCCTTGGAACATTTTCTCCTTCTTTTGATTCCAACAAATAGAGTCGCTTTGATTCCTTGATATAGCGGACATGAAAGATGAATGAATCTCCTTTTTTTGGAACCTTCACCCAATGTTTAAAGAAATTATTTACGATGGCAATGAAGTTGAAATAAAATAGAGATCCTTCTTTATGAAACCAGGTAGGCAAACATATTTCCAATCGGTCTGGGATGTCCAATGAAATACCCATCTCCTCGAATAAAATGCGAAATACTAACTTGCATTCATTTTCTAGCCCAGGCAATTCTTTTAACTTTTCAAGAAACAGCACTTTTCTTAAGGCATTTAAACTCTCTTCTTTAAATTCATTTAAATTATAAGTTGTTTTCTGAGCAGAATATTTATTGCGAATAAAAAGATATTGAAAAAAGGTTTCCATTTTTACCCAGGTCCTGTCATAATCCCCTGCACCAGTTTCTTTATTAGTTTGTTCCCTTCTAATGGAATTATCTGAAAGCAGGCGTGTTTTCAAATAAAGAGCTGTTACGATATTCAACAGATGTTGATTGTTTGCGTATTGACTGTTTTTCAAGGTTTCCTCAATTAAACCTGCATCTGAAGATATGGAGCCATATAAATATTTATTAGCATGAGCGAACATTCGTTCTTTTTGGTTATTAATCAGGAATTGCTCTGCTTCCCTTTTTATACCATTATAATAGATTTCACGATTTTCAACTCTTGCCAGTGTATTAATAATAGTTTTATTATCATTGATGAGACGAAGGAATTTGTTCCGGGTATATTCTTCGCCTAGTTGTTCAAAAAAGCCTTCTCCTTTTTCATCAGAATCCTTGATTGCTCCATGAAAAAAGCCCACAACTTCTTTGTTTTGCAGGCTATTTTTTTCTTTCAATAAGTCCATTTTACTATCTCGCAAAATAGGAAATACAATCCAGGCGATGGAGGCCGTAGCAGGCTGTCTTACGTAAGATCGATCAATTCCTCGAAGCATGAAATGCCCTACCAAATCAAACCGACACCTTCTTTGAAACAATATCAACCTCTTGTCAACATTCAAGGTCTTTTCGTCCCAAGCAGATAGAATGGCAATCATCTCACAAAAAACCTTAGAGGAATAAACTGAATCCCAGGAATTTAAATCTTTGTTGTTCTCAAATAAACTTAAAAAATTATCCAACCTGTTATTGAAATCCTGAATTTTCAAATTATAATGTCCGGCTAGTGCATGCCTAAAACTTTCTGATGTTGGGTTGAGCCAAACATCTGTTTCCGAATCCTCATCCATTCTGGATAACAAATAATAAATATCATCATTATACGCTTTTTGCCTAATGACTTTAAGATAACCTGCAAACCATTTGATCATGCGTCGTCCTCGCTCGGTAAACCTAAAACCTTCATCCCCCTTTTCTGGTTTGACTAATCCTAAATTTACCATCCATTCCAAAATGGAAACATGCCTCCGAGTATAAGGAAAATATGGCCGACTAGGCTTATTGGGAATGTAAGCATCGTGGATTAAATCCCAATCTAATTTCAACCGTAATGATTTGAATTGTTCACATTTTTCCTGAATGGAAGATTGACTATAGGAAATTTCCAGCATTTTTCGCCGATTCAGATCATCCTGGATCATCAGGAAAAAACACAAAATACATGTATCTAATTCACCGCTAGGTACATATAACAAATCATTATCACGTTCAAATTGAGTTCTCTTTTTTTTATACCTCTCTAAATCCTTTATTTTTTTACTGAAAAGCCTACCATAATTAATATTCTGGCTGGGTTGTTTTTTCTGGTAATAATAGAAAGCATCCATTATCTTGCCTAAAGTTTCGGATTTTTCAAGTTTAAACCCGCCTTTTCCCCGCTCTAATTGGTCATCATAATGAAAGGCACTCAAGAAAAAATGTGGTGGTTCCTTACCTTCATCAAGCGGGTGATCCTGAGACGAAACCAAATATCGATATTGTTTGGTAGCATCATCTTCATAAGAAAACAACCCAAAATACAACTTGAGCTCCTCCTGTTGAAAATGTCGAAATTCTTTTTTATGCAGGAAGTGATAAAGCTGTAAATAAGCATTATTGTAAATCAAAAAATCGAATTTATTTTCAGCTAATTCTTGATACTTACGAGAATCCAATTCATTACCTGCGCCCGACGGAAGTTGTAAATCAGCAAATAATTCAATAAGAAGCTGCTTCTGCCTTTCGTTAGGTTGCTGCCCTTTGGAAAAAAGGTAATCTGCATTGGTTTCTGTTGTGCTCAATGCACTTATTTTTGTTACAATCTTATAAAACAAATCACTACAAAAGGAAAAGTGGTGATTACCTTCTTCTGAAGTCATAATGATAGATTTTGAATTTTGGGACAACATTCGATTCACGGGCGATTGTTCCTTATACTAAGCACATATACAGTTTGAAAAGACGGAGAATGAGATACATCAAAGCCTTTACAAGAGCAATTCTCACTCAAAATATTAAGACCATCAAATCGTTTGAAAAAAGTCTTCCATCCCTCCGGGCTGTTAAATTGATAGTAAGCAAGAATATTATCGCTCATTATCTTACAAAAAAACCAATCCAAAAAAACACTAAAAGCAATCTGGTTTTTTGTATCTAAACTCAAAAAACCTTTGGTATGTCTATTGCTGTCTGACTCCTTATGTTGTTTTGCGCATAATCCGTCCTTTTCTACATCAACACAAGTCTCAACAACAAGAATAACTCCACCTGGCTTCAAGGAATCAATACAGAAATTAATAATTTCATCTGGCCTCCTGACATGATGCAATACCGTATGCAATAATATGCAGTCATACTTCTGATGATTCCTTTTGGCAAGCCGTAATTCGTTTACTTTTGCAAAATGAAGCCTTTTTTCTGAACGAACCTCTCTATATCTGAAATCAGCAATATCTTTTAATTGAATTTCATCAAATTCAGGTTGCTCTAATAAATACAAACTCAGCACCCCTTGACCACACCCCAAATCAAGCAGTTCAATTTTTTCCTTTTCAGGAAGCACCCGTTTTATGATTTTATGAACGTTTTGTGCAGCACTTTTCGACCGATCCCATATAACCTGCCGTATCTTTTTCACCACTTCGGCATTCTTATATTTCCTCTCAAGTTCCTTTATAACTATTGTTTCGATGCTCTTATCAAATTGATGATCTGAAGAGTAAATTTCCAGGATTTTTTTCTCTAGTTCAGAAAAGGAGAAATAATTCATCAACCCAACCTCATCAAGAAGGCCGTCCAATACTTTCTGCACCAATTTTTTGGCTGGAATAAATTCCGATCTGTGTAGAACACAAAAAGGAGAAGGTATCCTGTACCCAAAAATATTCTCTTGGTCGTCGTATTCAGTCATGGTTAAGAGGTTTACTTAAAAATTGTTCCACAAGGTTCCTACCGAACCCTAATAGTTCTAAATAAATTATTCAATTGAATTTTGAAAGCTTCAAGACTTCAAATGCTTTCAGGAAAGGCGCGCAGTGAAAAGAAAATTCTTTTCCAAAGTTATTAATACCAAAACTAATAATTTATTTATAAATATAATAGACAAATAACGTTTGATTCGCAATGCATCGACCTGCTTTTATCAAATCTGAATACTAAACTTTTAAAGAACTTTTTTATGGTGCAAATTTAGTTGTTGCTTTTCTTCAAAATGTTATCTGTTGTTATCTGATAAGTTTAAGTAGTTTTTAAAATGTTATCTGTTGTTATCTCATCCGATTTTAAAATTATCTGATGTTATCTAACCTACTTTTCCTTTTACTCAAGCCCATGATTAAACTATTTTTGTCAGAAGTGTAAATCCAACAATCATCAGATGAAAAAATATTTACAACACCGCAATCCTCTGTTAATCGACTTATCCAAATCAAAAATTGAGATTTTTGAACTGACCGACCTTCACCCCGAAAATGATCCATCTCATTGTGCTAAAAAGATAATTGAACAATGGGTTACTATGGGCAGCTCTTCAAATTGCTCCGTATTCCTTGATATCCATTTAAATGGAAGTACAAGACAAGGAGATGATT
>QQUB01000166.1 GCA_008501835.1 Bacteroidota bacterium | reverse complement strand
ATTACCATAGAACCTTTCAGAATAAAGGTTGTAGAACAAATCGATTTAACTACAGAGGAAGAAAGAATCAAATTTCTGGAGCAAGCACATTATAATCCATTTTTATTGACTGCCCGACAAGTGATTATTGACTTGCTTACGGATTCAGGAACTTCAGCTATGAGTGCCGAACAATGGTCGGGAATCATGCGTGGAGATGAGAGTTATGCCGGTGCCAGAAGCTGGGAACGTATGAAGGAGGAGATTGAGGATCTTACCGGGTATCCGTATATTATGCCAACCCACCAGGGAAGAGCTGCCGAGCATTTATTGTATAATCAATTGGGTGGAAAGGGGAAAATCTTTATTTCTAATACGCATTTTGATACTACCCGTGCAAATATTGAATTTTCGGGAGCAACAGCATATGATTGCCCGATAGAGGAAGCTTTACATCCTACGGAATACCATCCGTTTAAGGGGAATATGGACATTGCAAAGCTTGAGGAAAAAATCAATAAATACGGGAAAGAGAATATCGGAGCGGTGATCCTGACGGTGACCAATAACAGTGGGGGAGGACAACCAGCAAGTATGGCAAATGCCAAAGAAGTTGCCCGGGTATGTAAGGAAAATGGATTGCGTTTTATCCTTGATGCCTGCAGGATAGCTGAAAACGCCTATTTTATCAAGCAAAGGGAAAAGGGCTATGAAAATAAAACCTACCGTGAGATTGCACAGGAGATGTTTGCTCTGGCGGATGGATGTGTAATGAGTGCCAAAAAGGATGCTATTGTAAATATTGGGGGATTCCTGGCACTAAAAGATGAGGATTTGGCGGTTTCCTGCCGTACAGTTTTGATCATTACAGAAGGATACTCAACCTACGGAGGATTGTCCGGTCGCGATATGGAGGCCATAGCCATTGGTTTGAGAGAAGTATTTGATCCACATTACCTGAATTACCGCATAAAAAGTACCACCTATGTTGGAGAAAAGCTTGCGGAATTGGGAATTCCGGTGATTACTCCTATTGGAGGGCATGCGGTTTATGTAGATGCAAAAGCATTTTATGATCATATTCCTCCGGAACAATTTCCTGGACAGGCACTTGCCTGTGAATTATATAAAATAGCTGGTATCAGGGCCTGTGAGATCGGTTCTGTGATGTTTGGACATTACGAAAACGGGGAGTTCGTACCTGCACCTATGGAACTGGTCAGGTTGGCCATCCCAAGAAGGGTCTATACACAAAGCCATATGGATTATGTGGTGGAAGCCTTTAAGGAGTTGAAAGAAAATAAAGAGGGTGTTAAAGGATTTAAGATCGTCAGGGAACCACCTTTCCTGAGACATTTTACTGCTCATTTTGAGTATGTTGAGTAAAGCTCCTGGTGGTCGGTTTGATGTTGTTTGATTTCGTTTAACGTGGTTTGGTTGTTTATTGGCAAAATTAGCCATTAACAAAATCAAACTGCGAGTAATACGAGCATTCAAACAACATCAAACAATGTTAAACCCTTACTTTTCAAAGCTTCCCTGCCACTTTAAGAGAAAAATACCTCAACAGCAAAAACCAGGGCAGGCCATGGAAAACGAAATCAAACCAATCAATGGCAGCCATTCCTTTGGCTCCTCCCATGATCCATCTGATTTTCCCCCAAATGTGTGGTTCCGGATAATAGGGAGCCAGACCCAGGGTGAGACATGCAATTATTAAAAATGTAAATGAATTCCATGGTTTTGTTTTTTGATCCATAGGTGATCTGTTTTCTTTTTATTGTTGATCTTTTTTAAAATTGACCACCCACATGCCGCGGAGATCATTTTCCTTATAACCAGTAGCCTTGTCATTGGGGTAGAGTCCCTTAATTATTCCGTCATTTTTGGCAGTCAGGGTTTCCCCGATTACTCCATGGCATTGCAGGCAGGCCTTTTGAGTCCAGATAGGTGCATAAAAGTTAATACCGGCAGCTCCCATATCCTCGGCGAAAGGCATAACTTCCTTCCCTAATTGCCAATCCACTTCGAATTGTTTTAAAACACTTTTTTCCCTTGGGACAGGAGAATTTTTATAGTTTCTGGGTTTCAGGCTCGTTCTGCTGATGGAGGCATTGTGGGCCTGGGATAAACTATCAATAATTGGATAGGCAGACACTTTGCAATATTCCACCGCATTTGTAACTCCACCTTCCTGCATTGCAGATTTAACCTTGCCGCTAAGGGTAAGAAAACTGGCGGCAGTAATTTGGGTACCCAGTCCTTCATAAGTTTTCAGGTCAACAGTTTCAGGAACTTCGGATACGGTTGTTCCGCTTTCAGGTTGATCAGAAGGACCGCAGGCACTTAAAACCAGAATTGGAAGCAGAAAGTATAATTGTTTGATTTTCATGATGTTTATTTTTCGGCACGAAGATAAAGATAATAAACGGACCCTATTGTGATTTCTGTTACGAACATAAATGTAATGCTCCGCAACAAAACAAATTGTTGCGGAGCATTTACCTACAGCTAATTAATCACTACCAATAATTATTCTTTTCAGGTAGGGTAGGTGAGAATAGGCTGCCAAATATGGTTGACAACATTCTCAGAAATACTGGAATTAAATAAACGGCTGAATCCTGAACGTTGATGCGTGCCAATGGCAACCAATTCAATTCCGGTATCCGCACTGAAATTAATGATGCCTTTTTCTACCGTTTCATCACAATAGATGTGAAATTCAGGGTCATCCAGATCATTGAGTTCTGCGAATTTTTCCATATTGATCCTAATCTCCCGATTTGGCTGAAAATCTCTTTGTGTATTGACTTTTAAAAAATGAAGGTCTACATCAAGAGCATCCAGAATGGTTTTGATGGCGGTAATGTCGATTTTCTCAGGCTTGTGGAAATCAGAAACCAGGAGTAAATCTTCAATCTCCAAGTCAGAGCGATCACATTTAAGGGTTAATACCGGGACTTTTGAATGTCTGGTTATTTTGGCCGCATGTGAATTGGACAGCCATTGTTTCATGCCATAAGCTCCTGTGGTACCCATGGCAACCAGTTCGATGTCATTTTCGTCGATATGTCTTAAAATGGCATCATCAATATGGCCAATTCTCGCTACTGTACCGCTGATTCGCTTTTTACCCTCAGCCCAGGAGGACATTCTTTCTTCCAGGGTTTTTAATTGTTCTTCCAGGTCCGATAAATCAGCCCCCATATCAGTTTTAATATTTCCCTTGTTATCAAAGGAAGCATTGAGAGGAGCCGGAACTATCCCCAGGACTTCAATTTGAGCATCAGTTTTATCAGCTATTTTTAAAGCAATATCGTAAGAGAAGTCTGTTAATTCGGTCAAATCACCGGGAATGAGAATTTTTTGCATGGGTTGAAAATTTGCGGATATCTTTGTTTGGGAGATAATCTGATGTTAAAAAATCACTACTCTTGTAAAGGTAGTTCATTTTTTAAAAAGAGGCTAATCCCGTTGTACGGGATTAACCTCCACCAATGAAAATCGAACAATTTATACCGAACTAATAATGTCGAATAATTAAGTTGTAATCTGATTACAACATAGTAGAAGGACAAACATACTCTGTAACTTCGAATTTGCCTGTTTTCTTCATTTCCTCAATACCACCTGCTATGTCGATAAGGTTGTTAAATCCTTGTGCTTTCAATATTGAAGCATAGATCACTGACCTGTTTCCTGACCTGCAGTAAACGTGATATGTTTTGTCCTTATCTACCTTATCAATAGAACTCCAGTGGTAATCGAGTGGTGCATTTACTGCGTCAACGATATGCTCACTGTCATATTCACTTTCTCTTCTTACGTCGAGGTAATTTAGACCTTCCAGTTCAGCAACGGACTCCGGAGTAACTGATTTGAGTGTGTCCTCAGCTTTTCCTGCTGCTTTCCAGGTTTCATGTCCGCCACTCAGGAACCCGATAACGTGGTCAAATCCAACTCTTGCCAATCTGTCAATCACTTCCTGCTCTCTTCCCGGATAAGTAACTACCAAAATCTTGGTATTTACATCTCTGAGGATGGTACCTGCCCATACCGCAAAATTGCTGTCGATGTCAATATTGATGGCATTAGGTACAAATCCATTAACAAATTTCGTGGAAGCTCTTGTATCAAGAATAGCCACACCTTCAGTTTCAGCTGCTTTTTCAAATTCATCAGCAGACATGGCATTGTTTTCTCTTTCTCTTACATCATAGATACTTTCAGTACCTTTAATGTTACCTAAAACCATTGCCGGGAAGTATGATGGAGGCTCTTTCAAACCTGTCAGCAATTCTTTTACGAATTCATCTTCAGTTTGGTCAGGTCTGAGGGCATAGTTTGTTTTTTTCTGGTTGCCGAGGGTATCTGTGGTTTCGGAGCTCATGTTTTTACCACAAGGGCTACCGGCTCCGTGGTTAGGATAAACGATGATGTCGTCATCCAAAGGCATAATTTTATTTCTCAGTGAGTGGAACAACATTCTTGCCAGCTTGTCCTGAGTCAGGTCTGCCACAACTTTTTGAGCCAAATCCGGGCGACCAACATCACCAATGAACAAAGTATCTCCTGAGAATAAACCTGTGTCCTTACCATTTTCGTCTGAAAGCAATAAACACATACTTTCAGTGGTATGACCAGGTGTATGCAATACTTTTAATTCAACATCACCTAATTTGAAAATTTCATTGTCTTTGGCAATATGAGCTTCGTATCCGATAGGAGCTTCAGTAGGTCCAATAACGATTGTTCCTCCTGTTTTGTTAGCCAGATCCTGGTGTCCGGCCATGAAGTCAGCATGGAAGTGTGAAAGGAAGATGTATTTGATCTTGGCATTACCTTCTTCTGCACGTTTGAGGTAATCTTCAATGTCTCTGAGCGGATCAATTACTGCTGCTTCACCATTGCTTTCAATGTAGTAAGCTGCCTCAGCCAGGCAGCCTGTATAAATTTGTTCTACCTTCATGATGTAAAAAAATTTGATTGGTTAAGAATAAATATGAATATATGAAAGTTTGTTCATGTAATTGTTGGGGCAAAGTTAACCGGGGCATTTTTTGAAAAAGGTGACTTATGTCAATCGAAAAAATGATTTTTGTCATCGTTTTGTGTGTTTTTTGGAAAAAATCTATTCGTATTTCCTTATTCACTACCTTTGCAAAGAATTTTTAAAATAGATAAAATGAACACGGTTAGATTGACGAAAGAGTTTGATTTTGAAGCTGCCCACGCCCTGGATGGTTATGGTGGCAAGTGCAAGGATATTCATGGTCATTCCTACCACTTGAAAATTACTACCATTGGCAAACCTATTGAGGATGCAGCCAATCCTACCTGTGGTATGGTTATCGATTTTGGTGACCTCAAACAGATTGTCAAAAAGCACATACTTTCCATATTTGATCACTATCTGATTCTTCGCAAGGATTCCCGGTTCAGGGGACTTGAAAAAACCAATCCTCGTGTCAGGTATGTGGATTACCAGCCGACTTGTGAAAATATGTTAATTGATATTGTGGGAATTCTACAACAACATTTGCCTGATGAAGTAAAATTGCATAGTGCGCTTTTGCGGGAAACAGCTAATAGCTATGCGGAGTGGTTCGCTTCAGATAATGATTAGGCAAAAAAAAAACGGCAGTGAGAACTCACTGCCGGTACTAATTTTCAAACTAACCAAAACCCTAAATCTTAAATATCTTTGTGTTTATTTGTTGAGTGTGTTAAACACCTGTTGTATCATTTACGATAGCAAAGATAATATGACCAACAGGCGTGGTCAGTGATGCCAATCACATTAGGGAATTTTTTTTATTTTTTTTGGAAATAAATTATAGGAAGGTACCGTCGAAGAACAAGGGCAGCAAGTCTTTTGCTGTATTGAGGAGGTAAATTTCCCCGCTTTCTCCCTGTAAAATAACTTTGATCTTATTATTAAACCGGTCCTCTGTTTCTGAAAGGACTTGTCTGCAGGCGCCGCAGGGAGCAGCTGGAGCGACAACGGGATTGTTTTTATTCTCCACGGTAATGGCAATGGCTTCTATCTGGACTTCAGGAAATTCACTGGAGGCTGCTGATAAAGCAACCCTTTCAGCACATAGACACATACTATATGCAGCATTTTCCTGATTGGCTCCCGTAAGGATTTCCCCATTGGCTAATAATACAGCTGCACTAACGCGGAATTCAGAATAAGGAGCATAACTTTTGGTGAGGCCTTTTTTGGCTTCATCAAGCAGGTGTTCGAATTTTTCAGGTAATTCATCTTTCGAAGCATACACTTCGATTGATGTGGTCAGGGAGATTTTTTTCATCCTTGCTATTTTTTTGAAAGCACAGACTAGTTGTCGGGCATTATCCTGTAAAAATAAGATTTGTTGATCATCAAACCTAATTTGTCATTTTTTGTGAAAAAAATCACGGTCTAAAATTCAAAAATTATTGCCCGAAAATATAACTTGCGGGCTGTCTTATAAACAGGCCTTTAACCAGAAAAAACAAATTAATCCATGAATAAAATTTTAATCATTGGGGCCGGCCGCTCGTCAACTGTATTGATCAATTATCTATTGGAACAATCTGTGACTTTCCAATGGTCCGTCGTGCTCGCTGATTCCAATCTTGAACTGGCCAAAAGCAAGATTGGTGATTATAAAAACGCCAGTGCCGTATGCCTGGATATTCATAACGAAGAAAACCGGCAAAAGTTTATCCAGGATGCCGATGTGGTGATTTCCATGTTGCCTCAGTTTCTGCATATGGATGTCGCACGTGACTGTATTACCTACGGTAAACATTTTGTCTGCGCTTCTTATGTGTCAAAAGAAATGAAAGCACTGGATGAGGAAGCCAGGGCAAAAGGGCTCGTTTTTATGAGTGAAATAGGCCTTGATCCAGGCATAGATCATATGTCTGCAATGCAGGTCATCAATGACATAAAAGCAAGAGGCGGTAAAATAAAAGGGTTTTATTCCTATACCGGAGGACTCATTGCTCCGGAAAGTGATGATAATCCCTGGCACTATAAATTTACCTGGAATCCCAGAAATGTCGTTGTTGCCGGGCAAACAACCGCCCAGTTCCTGGAAAACGGGAAGTTGAAACTCATGCCACATAAAAGGCTTTTCAGGGATTACCGATTGACCGAAGTGACAGGTCTGGGCACTTATGAGATTTATCCCAACAGGGACTCTCTTTCCTACCTGGAAACTTATGACTTACAAGATACTCCAACCATTCTGAGAGGAACTCTTCGAAAGAGAGGTTTTTGCGATGCCTGGCATGCCTTTGTGAAAATGGGCCTGACAGATGACGGAATCCATATACAGCAATCTGATAAAATGACTTATCGGGATCTGGTGGAAGCAATGTTACACAATGAAAAGGGGACTCTTGAAGAACGTGTTGCCAACCTAATAAGGGTAGAAGTGGATTCCAAGGTAATGGATCAATTGCGTTGGACAGGGATTTTTGAGGATAAGCTTATTGAACAAAAAAATGCTTCTCCTGCTCAAATTCTCGAGCACCTGCTTTTGGAAAAATGGAGCCTGAAACCCGAAGATAAAGATATGATCATCATGAAGCATGAATTCGATTACGAACTGCATGGCGAAGATCATCATCTATCTTCAACGCTGGTGATGAAAGGAGATGACCAGGTGAATACGGCAATGGCAAAATTAGTGGGACTTCCCTTAGGTATTTTTGTCAAAATGTTAATGAATGGGGATTACAGTACACCAGGTGTACAGATTCCTGTAATGAAAGAGGTATACGACCCCGCATTGGAGGAACTCAAACATTATGGAGTGGTATTTGAGGAGGTTGAAGAAGGAGAAGAGTTGACTAGTACGCAATAAAATAAATGCCTTACCAATAAATTATTGGCAGGTTGTAAATTTATATTTTTAAAAGCTTCACATTTTAGTGTTGGTTACACTTTCATGTGAAGCTTTTTATTTTTTAAATGTGTAAAAATCGATATTGGCTAGTCAACCAGGACATTAAACTTCCCTTCTGTCAGGGCTACTGAATTCCCATTTCCATCAACCAGTGTTCCTGAAAATGTGCCTTTGGCACTTCCTCCGGTTTGATAATCCAGGGTGGTGAAGGTCATTGTAGCCGATCCTCCCAAGGAAGCTGATTCGTAATTAAAGGATTCCGAAGGGTTAAAAATGTTTGCGTTGGTGTAGTCAATACCTCCGCAAACACCCAAAGGTTGGAAGCAGGAACCATCTCCATCACTAAACTGATAAGTTTTTTCCGTCATGGTTTCATCTGTATGGTGTAAAAAGATGAGTCCCATTTCGGTGATGTTGGTCAATCCTTCATTTTTTAAACCGGAGATAATGAAGGTTTGAAGGGTATCCAGGGTAACGGTAATGGTCCCCACTGCTGCAATGCTTTCAAATGTCTCGCCATCAACTTTTACAACAAGAGTTCCTACATCTAAATCATCAGGACTATCATCATTGTCTTTATTACAGGAAGTTGATAAGAAGAGAATGGTAACAAGAGCTAATAGAGAAAATTTGAAGATTTGAGCTTTCATTTATTCGAGTTTTTGATGTGAGAAATGATTTTCATTTTGATCTAATAGGAAATATTTCCTCAGGTAGGATGAAGTTAAAAATTTCTTTTGAATAGGAGAGGGTGGGCTTACTATTGATCAATAATTTAAAATTGGTCAAAATAGGAGAGCTTTTATGACGTGAAGGGAATCTTCATTTTTTTTAATACTAGTGTCAAAAAATGTTTAAACGAAAATAGACCAGGCAAAACTTTGCCCGGTCTATTTTCGTTTAAACCACCTATTCTTTTTTTGGAAATTAATGGGTATTAACCCAGTTCAACATGGATTCCCACATGACCGTTTCAGCATTTTCGGCCAGGAAGATATCAATGTGTCCGAAATCAAACAGTGCATTTTCAGGAGTATCCAGTGCTGGAATAAAATGTGTTACATCCGTACTTCCAATTTTATCAAATGCATATTTCGTAAGTTCACCGAAGCCACCTGCACAGGAGACATTGTAAATAGGAACTGAAATCTGGCTGAAATAATCATCATATGGGGACTCGACATTATGTAACATCAACTCATTCATATCTACGAAAAACTGACATGGTTGATAGTCCACTCCAGACCCCATAAAATCAAGCCACTGGTCCATTGTAACATATTTAAAACTGGCAGGAAACCCATCTACCCAATTACCAGCCATGTAATGGAATATGACTTCATCCCCTGCAATTGGTCCGGCTCCGAAAAACAGAGCAACCATGATATTGGTGAAATCCTCAAAAATTGGGGAATCTCC
>QQUB01000542.1 GCA_008501835.1 Bacteroidota bacterium | reverse complement strand
GATTATCCTGTTTTGGGTAATAGGCAACTAATCGCGCAAAGGTAAGCCCGACTTCATTCATTCCCGATTGAGGAGCAGTTCTGTTGCCTGAAACCTGCCTTGAACCTGTAAAACCCGCACCGTATTCATTGGGGGTTTCTGCGTTTTCAAACCATATTTTGGAGGTTGTTCTCCAGGCATCTTCATTGCAGCCAACCATGGTTTTCCCATCAGCCGTTATTTTGTACATGCTGCATGCCTGGGTATGATGATGAAAAAGGACAAAAAGGAAAATGGCAAGTAAGATAAATTGGGTTTTTCGTATTTTCATTCACAAAAAACGGGATAAGGTTACTTTTAATTGTACCTAAATAGCTAAAACGATTTTTTGTATCTTTTATGGCCCCTTTTGTAAAGTAGGATCATTACCCTGCTTAGTCTTGTTTATATGGATTAATAATGAGTTTTATATACCATTCAGACTGAGGTCAGGAAGAGTAAAGTCAATTTTTTCGAATTTATCGCTTAATTAATGGCCCCGTAACAATGACACTATGCTTGTTGCTCAATTGATAAAAATATATTCCGGACGGAAGGTAGCTTAAGTCTTTTTTCCATCCTCCATTGGAGAGGTAAAGGTTATTTTCAACCTCAATTTGTCGCCCGGTGGAATCATATAATCTAAAGTTATGTAAGCCGGAATGTTCTGAATGGGACAAAAGGTTTATTTCATTTTCAAATGGGTTTGGGAAGATGGAAATATCCTTTTGACCATTTAAATGATTGGTACTTCCGGAAACACCATAGCAGTCATTTTTAAATACTGCAACGCCGGCATGAACAGAACCAACCCAAATATTACCGGAATTGTCTTCAAAAACAGCTGTAGTATTATAGTGATGAAGTTGACTGTTTATGGTGTCTAACAGATTCCAGTTTTCACCATCAAAATTATTTAAAAAGGGATTTGCGCACCAGATATTTCCGCAATCGTCAATTGATACGGTCACTGCCTTGTTGGCTGTCAACGAAGAGTTTGAAGTATCATAAATGGTCCAATCGGCTTCTCCGTCAAACTTAACAAGCCCTCCCGATTGCCCAATTATATCATTAACAGTAATCCAATACCAACCCTCTTCATCCCTGGCAATATCATTTACTGCATCATAGGGAAGTGGTGAATTCTCAGAGGTATAGGTAGTCCAGGTTTCACCATTTTTCACTGAAATTCCACCAAGACCTCCAAACCAAACATGCGCAGTATCAACGGGATAAACTTTTCGTACATTTCTACTCACTAATCCCGAATTGTCCGGATCGTAGTGGATCCATTCATCTTCCCGGTTAAATCTGGACACTCCTCCAACCGTATTCCAGGGGGAATTGCTTGCCGTTCCGATCCATAAATATTCTTCACTGTCAAGTGCTAAACTCAAAATATTATCAAAATGCAGAGCCGAGTTAAAAACTGTATAATTGGTCCATGTAGTATCATCGTATTTGGAAAGACCGTCGATGGTTCCGAACCATTTTGTATTGTCGCTATCAATAATGATGTCTTGAACTACATTTGATTCGATCCCGGAATTTTCCGTTGTAAAAACCTCAAATTGACCATTTTTTAATTTCACCGCCCCTGCATGGGTACCTATCCAAATAGCACTATCCAGATCCTGGGTAATTGTTCTTACAAAGTTCGATGGCAAGGGGGAATTATCTTCATTATAGAATGACCATTCTTGGCTTTGACCAAAAAGCAAGGTAGTGCAGAATGAGCCCAAAAAAAGAAAGAAAAAAATGTATTTCATCATGATCGTCAATTTGTGTCCGGAAACCTTGTAAAATAGGAAATTTATGGAAATAGGCAGCTAAGCAAGGTTTAGTTAGTCCTTATGGTCAAGGTACAAAAAATAATATTTCATACACCTCTTCTTTACCTTCTGTAGAATGGATGGAAATTTTTCCGATCAGCTTTTTTACCATAGGTGAGGTATCTTTTTTCAATGTACTAAAGGAAGTTTTCAGTCTCATCTACATTGGGTTGGATGTAATGGAAATGTATGGCCTCCTAACAATGTTACGTTTTTGTCAAATTTGCAATTCAGATTCACTAAAAAATTTTATTTTTGTTACCAAATAAAAATATAATTGCGATGAGAAAATTCTGCTTGTTTGTTGGGCTGTTTTTGCTGATGAGTCAATCCGTAATGGGGCAAAAAATTGAAGCTCAGATCTTTAAGGATCAATTCGGTAAAGCAGGTGCGCTGACGACTACAACGGAATATCTGTTTTTCAGTGCTTCCATGCAGGCAAGTAAGGTATTAAAAGCTGCATTTGAGGAATTGAAAATAGATCAAAAAGTGCTGGATCGACAAAACATCCTGTATGTGTCGGACATCCGGGCAATGCCAAAAGCCATCAGTCAGATGATCGCGATTCCAAAAATGAAGAAATACCCTTTTTCTGTTTATTTCCTGGAGGATGATGAAAAAACCGCAAACTGGCCCCAAAAAGAAGACACTTTAACCATTTTAGTTCTGGACAACCTGGAAGTCCGGAAAGTGGAATATTTCAAGGAAAGCGATGTTTTGGTGGAATATTTGAAGGAGATAATCAACTAGAGATTTCTCAACGTATGTTGAAGCTTTCAGCCTTGAATGACAAATGCTCACTTCAACTCTATAAAGTTTGATAATTATAAAATCAAGGTATCAGCAATGAGCTATCCCCGTAACTTAAAAAGCGGTAGTTGTTTTCCAATGCTTCCTGATAAACCTTACGCCAATCCTCACCAATAAAGGCAGCGACCAAAAGAATCAGGGTGGAGTTTGGCATGTGATAGTTGGTGATAAGTCCATCACACATCTTGAAAGTATAGCCAGGGTAAATAAAGATCTCTGTTTGACCGCTGAGTTGAGAAAGTTGGTATTGATCCATATAGTTCAGCACATTTTGCAATGCGGCCCTCCTGTCAATGGCTTCCATCTCGTAGGGATCTTCTTTTCGGATATGAAAATCCTGCTTTTTATGGTGCAACCGTACTCCAAACCAGTACAGGCTCTCCAGGGTTCGCATGGAGGTGGTCCCTACCGCAATGGTCTGAGAGGTGGTGAGCAATGATTCAATAATGTGTTTTTGGATCCAAACCTGCTCGTTATGCATGGGGTGTTGGGTGATGTCATCCGTTTTGATGGGCTGAAAAGTTCCTGCAGAAACATGGAGGGTCAGGTATTTGGTATGGATACCTTTAGCTGTAAGTTCTTTCATGATCTCATCCGTAAAGTGCAATCCTGCAGTTGGAGCAGCCACAGCTCCGTCCATTTTTGAATAAACGGTCTGGTAGCGATCCTTATCCTCCTGCTCAACTTCCCGATGGATGTAGGGAGGCAAAGGAATTTTTCCGATCTCTGTCAGCAGTTGACTAAAAGGTATTCCTTCCCATTCAAAAGTCACTTCATCCTCTCCGGTTCGGGTTGCTGTAAAATTTAGGGAAGGACTTGTCAGTTGGGTGCCTGGCTTCCATTTCCTGGCATTGCCGATCATACACTTCCACGTGCTGGACTTTTCACTGATCATCACTTCCTCATGAATTTTAGAGGGAGCTACAGGCTCGAGTAAGAAGATTTCTATTCTTGCACCCGTATCCTTATGCAAGATGATCCGGGCCGGGATCACTTTGGTGTCATTAAAGACCAATGTCGCCTCCTCAGGTAATTGATCAACAATGGAACCAAAATGGTGGTGCTCAATATTACCGTGTCGGTATACCAATAATTTGGATGTCCCCCGCTCTTTTGGCGGATGCTTGGCAATCCTTGATTCTGGTAGTTCGTAGGAATAATCATCTAAATTCACACTCATGCTCAGGTTCTTTCATTTCAATTGACCACGATGGTCTCTTGCATTTGAAGTGCGAAGTAATCAGCGAGTATTAACTTATGCAAATTGTTGGCTGTTTTTTTTCATTTAACGGTCATAATAAGCCATTTGCCCATTGGAAGTGTAATGGTTTTTTAACACATATGGAGCGAAACGACATCCCGTACTCAGGTCGGGAGTCACATAGAGAACATAGTTTTGGGCATAGATTTTTAACCAATTATCTATGCGTACAATGTGCCTGTGTGGTTCTATTTTTTTGTTTTGTCGAGTTGTGGTGTAAATACTATTAGGTTTTTTAGTTATTGTCCATTTCCTTCAACTTATTTCACAAAGCCGTTCTCGTTTTCAAGTAGCTTTAATAGATGCTCCTCTTTTCCATAAAGGGTAGCAAATCAATAATACAATTATTAAAATGTAAGGCAAGGCAAGCCATGCATCATTTACCAATAATAAACTGACAAAAATAGAAATTGCAACAAAAGCAAATCCCATAAACTGCGTCTTGTATTTGAGTTGAATTGCATAATAATAGTCAAAAGGCATCCCACTAATATATATGGCAGTCAGCCCAAATGAAATCCATCTAAATTCCCCGAAATTAGACCAAATTGTATATATACCCACAATAGCCATGACCAACGAAAAAAATGAAAGTATAATCTCCGTTTTCGATATTATTAATCTTTGAAATTTACTATTAATCAGAAATAGGTTTTGAACAAACGGAACTGTTTTGAATGGAAAAGTACCTATCGAATGGGCAAACAATAACGCGGTTGAGAAACCAAATAGAAAATTACCGTTTAAGTAAAAGAAATAGGCAACGATTAAGAGGATCCGAAATACAACTCCATAAACCCTTTGAATTAATTTAGAATGTCTTGCGACTAAAATTCTAAATTTTAAAATAATTCGTGACAGCTGTTTTTTGGACAATACAACCAGTTTAAGTCCTTCCAGATAAAATTGGTTGTTTGGCTCCTCAGCTAAAAAGTTAAAAACCTGTTTATGGGAGGATTCAATATTATTATGAATTATTTGATTTAATAAAAAGACATATCTTGCAAAATCATTCTCTGGGGCAATTTCTAATGCAAATCTAATATGTTCCATTGCCTTTATTCTTGATCCTACTATTAGTTGGGTAAATCCCAATATTCCATAGGCGTTAGAATTTTGAGGATTAATTTCAATTATTTTTTTAGCTTGTTTTTCTGAGTATTTAAAATCCTCTTGCCTTAATGCCAGGAAGGCATCCAATTCGAGTTTTTGTTCAATTTCATCTTCATTAATTGGTAGGATTTCATTTAGGAGAGACGTGCATTCTTTTAGTTCATCATGCTGAAGGTAAATAGAGGCCAAATGTAATTTATAGATGTTTTCATCCGGATCATAAAAAATTGCTTCAGCTATTAACTCTTTTGCCAAAGTAATATTATCCTTTTCGAGATGACAAATAGAAGCAAAATAATAGTAGACCGATTCTTCCGGATTTTCTGAAAGAGCCATTTTAATACTTACCAAAGCCTTATCAAATTTCTTCAATTCGATCAACTTGATTATTATTTCATTCTCTTTCAAATTGCTTTGGTGGTTTTAAGTTTTTCTATCTGTTAGTTGAAGGTTGCAGCTTCGACTTCTTATGCTATACCTATTTTTCTACCGGTTGGGTAATGGCCCAAATCTATTAAATGAGCGAATGAATTTTAACTCGATTTTACCAAATTTGAAATCCTATATTAATTGAAAACGTATTTGTATTCAATCTTGATAACATTCCAAGGCCTCTTTGGTATCTAAAATCCAAAAATAATTCTTTTTCCTTCACGTAATTACCATTTAATCCAATACCTAAAATTATACCGTAATCAGAATTTTTAAATGGACTAACATTTGTTTGATTGGTAAAATATGTGTTACCCCATGCATGTATTACTTCAAGGTCTCTTTGATAATTCGTCTGGAAATGATAATTAAAAAACCCTCCACCCTCAAATGTTGGTCGTATTTTTCCTTGAGGGAATTCGTATTTCAAGAAGACGCTACTATTAATTGTTTTCATTTTCAAGCTAATATCATTCAAATGAGTTCTGCTATAAACAGGATCAATGAATGAGTTTGATGTTGTAAAACTAGTTTGTGAGTATGCACATTCAAATTGAAGATAAAACCTCTCATTTATATTTGGCATATCCATATTGTAAAACAGGCCATAAGTTGGGAAAATCTCAAATCCAAATTCGCTATCTTCTAAATAATAGAGTTTATCTACATATTCTCTGGTTTGTGAGAGTGACATACCTTTAGCACCAAAAAATACACCTATTTTCTTCTTAATTTTTGGGAGTTTCTTTTCATAGATTATACATTTCTGACCATCGGTACATACTTTATGGTGATAATCATAGGTAATCTTAATTAATGAGCGATGATCCAAACTAATGTTGTCAACTTTTTGAAGTATCTCATAACTATCTTTAAAAGTATATTTCAAGACTCCGATATATTCGTTTGATTCTTGGATATACCTGGTGCCATCTACAACAACTTCTTTTTCTTCATTCTTCAACTCATAAAGAGTCCCATCGCCATTATCGACAAAATAATGATCTCCAATTTCATCACGGTAATAGAAAATGTCAACAATTCCATTGAGTAGATATTCTAAAAACAATGGCCTTGCTTCACCATCAATTTCAACTGATCTTGATATGTAATATTTACTATCCGTGAATCGGAAACCCTTAATTTCTTCTGGAGAATAGGTTATGTTTTCGGATTTAATGTCTTTTCTAAAAATACATTTTTCAGCATTAGAAATGCTCCCTCGATAATCTAAAAAGCCATAAATGGTATCCTGTTTATTGTTGATAATAAACCCATCTCTAAAATCAGATTGTGCATTTAATGAAATACAGATAAAAGCAAAAAGAATTCCAAGTGTAGTTTTCAGTTTCATTCGTCTATTTTCTAGTAACAATTAGTTTTTTATCGGTTTTTAACTCACATGCAATACATATTTGTCAGCTTGGTCGGGGTGTAGACTAAGTCATGAGTTCGGATCCCTTCATCCTCAACTCCAAATTTATTTATTGAATTTCTTCTTAAATTAGGCAAGATTGTTCTCATTATTTTGGTTTGTCGAAGTGGTATGTGTGTCAAGCTCAAGTAGGCGAAAAAGAAATTGAATTAAATTTTAATTCACCGATCAATTTACAATTAATTTAAATAAAATACATATATGTTTTCAACTAAATTGCCAACCAACATAAAATCAAGAACATTCTTTTTCTCACCCCACAAAAACTTTAATTTGTCGCCCCTTAGCTTAATACCAAAAAGTGTTGGTTTTTAAGAAACGTTTTCTTAAGTTCAGGGGTCTGGAAGTAACTTGCTATTTGAAAGCCGTACATAGTTGACACCCACTACAACTGACCGTTTTTTTGTCATCGAAATACTTTCCGTTTTTCACCGGAGGAAAAAACCAACATTATGATCAAAGGATTTACTTCTACACTCGCTCTCTTTTTTGCGTTGACTACTTTTTGTGTTGCACAAAACGTGCCCATCCTGAATTATTCCGTAAATAATTATGGACAGGTCGAACTGGAAATTGAAGCTCAGGCAGATAAATATTATTTGCTGACTACCATTCATGAGCCCAATTTCGGTTTTCAGAATATTACATCGATTACGGCAGGCGTCGATGGGAATATGATCATCTCTGAGCCACTGGACGCCTACCCGTTACAGAATTATACCATCACCGAATATTCCATTGATACACCTGAGGATACGGATGGAGATGGCATTAATGATATAACGGAACTCAATGATATGCCAACGCTGGCGCCATTGAACTATGCAGCAGCAGTACCCTTTATCGATGGGGCGACATCCATTAACAGCCATGAAACCTATTCTGCCCTGGCGGTTACCAATGACAATATTCCCTGGGCGCCCTTCCTGAACAACCGGGAGTTTGTGAAATTCGCTATCCTCAATCAGGATTCGGATGAACCGGAGATATATTTTATCAACAGTCAAACGCACTATATCCATGCTAATTTTTATGCGACTATCGATATCTCCGGAGATGATATTACTTCGGGAGAGGTAGTCTATAATCCCAATGAAATACTTCCTAATGGGGCCATAGGATGTTACTACTTTAATTATTCCTTTGGCAACGCCCATTCCATAGAAAATACTCAAAAAACTTTTGAGTTACTGGCAGCGAATATGCCGTTCCTCAATAATAATTTCAAGCATTTTATCGGAAGCGGTGGAGAGTGGGATCATGAGAATTTGTACGAAGACGGTTTCGAGGGTTCGAGGATAGATGTGGTCCTGGAATCAGATTATTTTGCCGAGGTGGATTATCTGCCGTTGAACCAGGCGGAAGGCTATGGATTTTTCAGACATATGGATTTGGCTGAAACACCCGGGTCGAGAGATATTGTATTGTATGATGCATTGCCGAATTCATTACCAAGGGTAGGAGGAATTATTACTTCAGTTGTGCAAACACCTTTGTCACACGTCAATTTGAGAGCTATCCAGGATAATGTCCCTAATGCCTATATCCGTGAACCACTTGAAATTGATTCCATCGCCAGTTTGATCGGTAATTACATTTATTACAGGGTTGATGAGGACAGTTATTTTATCCGGGAAGCCACGCTGGATGAGGTCAACGAATGGTACGAGAATATAAGGCCAACGGAGGAACAAATACCCGACAGAGATCTGTCTCAGACCGAAATTTTACCCCTGGATTCCATAAGCTTTGAGATGTCCAACATATTCGGTGCGAAGTGTTCTAATGTCGCCACGATGAGAACCTTTGGTTTTCCGGAAGGGACCATTCCAAATGGTTTTGGTGTGCCATTTTATTTTTATGATGAGTTCATGAAATTCAATGGCTTCTATGATGTGGTGGAAGAAATGATAGCCGACCCTGATTTCATCAATGATCTGGAAACACGCATTGAAATGCTCGATGATCTAAGGGATGATATCAGAGATGCTGATATGCCCCAGTGGATGCTGGATGAATTGGAAGCTATGCATGAATCTTTCCCGGAAGGCACTTCGATCAGGTGCCGTTCAAGTACGAATAATGAAGATCTCCCGGGTTTTAGTGGTGCCGGATTATATACTTCCAAAACCCAACATCCGTGGGAGGGGCATATTTCCAAATCCATTAAACAGGTATATGCGAGTATGTGGAACTTCAGAGCCTTTGACGAACGGGATTTCTATCGGGTAAACCATTTCATCGCTGCCATGGGTGTTTTGTGTCATCCAAATTATCAGGATGAGCAGTCTAATGGGGTTGGAGTGAGTATTGATCCTTTTTATCAAACGCAAAATACATTTTACCTGAACACCCAGGTTGGGGAGTCGCTTGTTACCAACCCTGAGGCCAATGCCATTTCGGAAGAAATTTTGTTGAGTCAGAATCCG
>QQUB01000138.1 GCA_008501835.1 Bacteroidota bacterium | reverse complement strand
CCTTTCATCACTATGGATGATCATGGGAAAGTAATTGTAACCAACTTCATGAATGATCACAGAAATTGCGGAAAGCCTGCTACCTTCAGTATAGGTGCCGTCTTCCTCTGCTCTCCCCGGATTGAAACAAATCATAGGGTACTCCATGCCATTGGCTGCTTCTACAGAGATGGCGACCGGGTAAGGGTAGGGGATGGAATATTTGGAGTAGGATTTCAATGTATGTTCCACTGCTTTAGTGGAATATTTCCGGTAAATGGGATAAGCTTCTTTGGGATAATAACTCATACACATGACAGGATCACCCCCTTCATTTTCATAGGACATGGCATCCCAGATGAATTTTCGGCTTGCTGTCCAGGCAAAATCCCTGACATTTTCTGCTTTGTAATGCCAGGTTTTCGTTTTAGTTGATCTGGCAGTTTTTTCCATGGATTTCGCTTCTTCCAGGGTTACAATCTCGATAGGTTCATTGGATGATTGCGCTTCTTTCCACCTTTTTAACTCATTGCCACTCAGCATTTGCGAATAGTTTTGACATTCACCAGTTGAACCGACAACGTAGTCTTCCGGTAAGGTCATTTTGACATCAAAATTTCCAAAATTCAGGGCAAATTCTCCTCGACCGGTAAATTGGTTATTCTGCCATCCCTCAAAATCACTGTAGACACAAACCCGTGGGTACCATTGGGTAATTGTGAATAAGTAATTATTATCCTCTGAAAAATATTCATAACCACCACGACCCCAGCTTATGGAATTAATACGATCAATGAGGTAATAATGCCATTTAACCCGAAATGAAAAATCTTCCCCTGGGCCCAATGGTTGGGGAAGCATAATCCTCATCATGGTTTTGTTTATGGAATATTCCAGAGCAGTACCATTCTTTTGAGTAACCTCATGGATGTTCACGCCAAATTTATCTAACTCTCTCCAGGGTTCAAGTGCCCGGAGTTCCTGTTCACTCATGGCTGGGGAAATGCTGCTGGGCTCAAATCGCTGATTATTGGCATCAGCTGCGTGCTGGTTTTCGTCCAATTGAAGCCAGATGTATCTCAAAGTGTTTGGAGAATTATTGTGATAGGTAATTAATTCATTACCATCCAGCCTTTGTTCGTTCACATCCAGTTGGCATTCAATAACATAATCGGCAGTTTGTTGCCAGTATTCAGGACCGGGTGCCCCATCCGCTCCTCTATATTCATTTGGCGAATGGAGCATTGGCCCCAGTTGTTCAAATTTTGTTCCGTGTTTGGGCTCTCCCTGCCCGAAAACAGCCACTCGTCCCAAAAGCAAAAGAACAAGAAAAAGCTTAAAAGGTGATTTCAAAAAAGGTAACATGTCGGTAGATTTTTAACAAAATAATCACGCAAAATATAAAAGAAAATGGAAATGGTGTTTTGTGCCTTGCATAAAGCTGCGAATAATTGACATTATAAAACTTCAAGTGTCAATTATTTTTTATTACGCTATTGACGATGTATAATTGCGCATCAAAAATATCGCAAATAAATCTATTAATAGAATAAAAGTTTGCGATTTTTGGCATTGAAAAACGAACGTTTATGCGACTAGCTTTTAAGGTAATTTTATCTGTTTTGTCCATATTGATTTTTTCGGAAAATATCCTTGGGCAAACCCAGGATTTAATTGGAACAGTCATTGACAAAGAGACCAATCAGGTCTTATTTGGTGCCAGTGTATTGGTTGAAGGAAGTGATCCATTAATTGCCACCACAACCGATCTTGATGGTCATTTCGAATTAAAAGATGTACCCCTTGGAAGGCATACAGTAGTTTGTGAATATCTCGGATATGAGCAATTTAAATCAGAGGGAGTTATTGTAAGTTCAACGAGAGTTGTCGACCTTGAAATTCCATTACTTCAATCAGCGTTGACTATCAATGAAGTAGTAATCAGTGGCCAGCGTCGTATCAGTGCACCGGTAAATGAACTGGCTACGGTAAGTACACGATCTTTTTCTGTAGATGAAGCGAACAGAACAGCTGCAGCGGCAAACGACCCCGGAAGAATGGCTTTGTCCTATCCGGGTGTGCAACAAGGAGGAAATGATGGAGAAAATGATATCATCGTCCGTGCCAATGCACCTGTAGGCATTCTATGGCGATTAGAAGGTATCGAAATTCCTAACCCCAATCATTTTGCCCGACCGGGGACTTCAGGGGGTGGAATTACCATTTTCAGTGCACAACTACTTGCCAGATCAGATTTCTCTACCGGAGGAATGCCGGCTGAGTACGGCAATGCTTTGTCTGGAGCTTTTGATATTCGTTTTCGAAAAGGCAATAACAAAAAACGGGAACATCGCGTGGGTATAAGTTTGTTGGGACTAGACTTTGCCACCGAAGGCCCCATAAAAAAAGGACAGTCTTCCTACTTAGTCAATTATCGATATTCAACCCTGGGAATTTTAAATAAAATGGGTTTTTCTTTGGTTGGGCCCAGGTTCAATAACACCTTCCAGGATGTAGCCTTTAACCTTGGGTTTAAATCCAAAAATAACAAACACATTTTTACTGTATTTGGCATGGGGGGATTGAGTGAAGAATCCAAAGTTCCGTTGGCCATTGAAGAAAGGGACCCCTTAAGCCTGGACGATGCTGAACATTATGTTCAGGTGAGCAATATGGGAACTGTGGGGGCCACCTATACAAACCTTCTGAGTGACCAATCTTTTCTGAAAATTGGATTGGCAGGTATTGCCAGTCTGATCACTTTCACCAGTGATGTTTATGATGCAGATGATTCTTTTGAAAATATCAGGGATGAAGAGCATAATGATGCACGTTTGTCAGGGTCTCTTGTTTACAGCAACAAATTTAGCCGCAGGCTCAGATTAAAAACGGGGTTGACCTTTAATTACGTTGACTATGAGTTTCGGAAATTCGAATATAATATCCCCAGGTTTGATAATTTGGAGAACAGGGAAAGGGAAAATGGCGATATTAATGGACTGGGAACCACATTTTATGGACAGGCATATGCACAGATTTCCTATAATCCTGTGGAAAGAATTACACTGAATGCAGGAGTTAATACCCTTTATTTGGGATTGAATAATACGGCAAGTGTAGATCCTCGTTTTTCTGTAAAGGCAGAATTGGCTGAAAAGCACACCTTAAGCCTTGCTTTGGGAAAACATAGCCAGGTATTGCCGATGGCCAATTATTTTTATGAACAAAAAGATACCATTGACAATCAGGTGATCCGGTCGTTGCCGAATAAAAACCTTGCAATGATGAAGTCGATTCATGCTATTCTTTCGTATAATTTCTATCCGGGAAATAACTGGAGAATTGGCATAGAACCGTACTATCAATACCTCTATGATATTCCAGTGGAAACTGATGAATCCAGAGGATACTATTTCCTGAATGTTCAATCAGGGGTAGTAACTTTTCCCACAAACAGCGGTGGAGTTTCCAATAGTTACGGGGTGGATTTGAGTGTGGAGAAGAATTTTGATAATAACTTCTTCTTTTTGGTTAATTTTTCGCTTTACGATGCCAAATACAAACTGCCCGGTGGACAGGAGTTTAATACTTTTTTCAATAGTAATTTTGCCAGCAATCTTACAGCAGGTAAGGAATTTCAAATGAAAAAAGGTCGGGCGATCCAATGGGGAGCAAGGGTGATTTACAATGGAGGGTTCCGATATACTCCGGTTGATATAGCCAATTCAACTGTCGATACAGGTGCTTTACCGGATTACAGCCGTGTTAATGAAGGGCAGGTAGATCCTTACTTTCGTCTGGATCACCGATTGGCGTATCGGTTTAATGCAAAGAGCTTTTCCGGCATTGTATCCCTCGATGTGCAGAATATCCTGAATACCAAAAATATTCGGTCTGTCAGATATAACCCTGAAACACAAGAAACTTATTACAATTATTACCCTGGAGGATTAATCCCGGTTTTAGGGGTAAAGTTTGACTTTTAATTCAAAAAATATTCACTTCATGCGTTTAAAGATCTTCTTAAGTTTATTGATGGCAGCTACCATTCTGGCATGTGGACCTAAAGCCAAGGAAGCCAAAAGTGGCGAACAACTGGATCAGGCTTCTCACGATAAAATGCTCAAGTCGTTTCAGGAACAACTCATCCTTGCCAATCCAGGAGATGTGATCGAATTACCTGCAGGGCGATTTAATTTAACAAAATCTCTTTCCCTTGACGGAATAGATAATGTGACGATCAAAGGCGCAGGGAAGGACAAAACCGTATTGTCATTCCTCAATCAGACTCAGGGCGCAGAGGGAATCCGGGTTACTAACCTTAAGCACTTTAAAATGTATGATTTGACCATTGAGGATTCCAAAGGAGATGCTATCAAGATCCAGGATTGTGAGGGGGTCTTGTTGAAAAATGTCAAAACTACCTGGACGGAAGGTGCCAAGGAAACCAATGGTAGTTATGGAATTTATCCGGTGAAATGTACCAATGTGGTCATCGACGCCTGCGAAGCATCCTATGCTTCAGATGCAGGGATTTATGTTGGGCAATCTCATTATGTTCATATGAAGAATTCCCTTGTGCATCACAATGTTGCCGGTTTTGAAATTGAGAATTGTAGTTATGTGGACGCTTTTGACAACGAGGCTCATGACAACACCATGGGATTCCTCATTTACGATCTTGCCGGATTACCAGTGGCCAATGGAAAACACATTCGTGCATACAATAACAATATTCACGATAATAACTTCAAGAATTTTGCCCCGAAAGGAGGCATTGTACATATTGTTCCTCCGGGAACCGGCTTCATGATTGTGGCAGCAAAAGAGGTAGAAGTTTTTAATAATCAAATCAAAAACCATAAAACGATTGGTTTGGGCATCGGAAGTTTTTATATGACCCAGCGTCCTTTTGATGAAGGTTCTGATTTTGTCCCTTACAGCTCAAATGTTCATGTTCATGACAATGTCATCGTCAAAAAAGATGCCATGCCGGATATGACAAGAGAGTGGGGACAATTGATCAATGTCATGTTTAAAGCTACTCCTCAGGATATCCTTGTAGATGGGTGGATGCACCCCGATTATAAAACTGATCCGGAATCCCATAGCATTTGCATTCAGAATAACGGTGAAGTTACCTTTGCCAATCTCAATGCTGAAAAAGCGGAGAGTATCAGGGCTATGGCCAAATACATCGATTCGGATATTTCCAAATTCGATTGTTCCCTGCCGGCCCAGGAAGAAAATGCAGAACCTGAAATCTAACGTAGCACAGGTTTTAACCTGTGAAATCAAACGAAAAAAACAAAAACATGTTCCGGTCAATCCTATTACTATCCTTCATAATAATCCTCACAAACTGCTCAGAAAAAAACTACGTAGTTACCATTGATACGGAAAACTTTCCTTTCGAGCAATTATCTGACTACCAGTTTTTTACCGGTGATATTTCAGAATTTAATCCAAACGATGGGGTTTTACCTTATGACCTGAATTCCCCATTGTTCACCGATTATGCCGATAAATCCAGGTTTGTATGGATGCCCGAAGGCAGCAGCGCTGTTTTTGACGAAAAGGAAGTTTTTAAATTCCCGCTTGGGGCTGTGCTGATCAAACACTTTTATTATGATACTCAGGAGGGCAGGAATATTAAGGAAACCCGCATTCTCATGAATACCGAAAAAGGCTGGGATGCTGCGACTTATCAGTGGAACGAAGATCAATCGGATGCAGAACTTATAATAATAGGGAACGAGGAAGCTATGGTTTATAATCACCCCACCCGAGGTGAAATGGAATTCACTTACGTAATTCCGGATAAAAACCAGTGTAAAAATTGCCATCAGACCGGAGGTAAATTTATTCCTATTGGTCCAACTGCCAGAAGTCTTAATAAAGAATTTGCTTATGCAGATGGAAACATGAATCAACTGGAAAAGTGGGAGGCTATGGGTTACCTGAAGGAAAAACCAGCCACCGAAGGAATTTTAAAAATGCCGGTTTGGGATGATCCGGCCTCTGGGTCCCTACATGATAGAGCCATGGCCTACCTGGAAATCAATTGTGCCCATTGTCATAATCCGCAGGGTTCAGCGAATACCTCAGGGCTTAATTTTACCATTTTTGAAGACCGGCCTTTCAACCTCGGAATTTGTAAAGCTCCGGTTTCTGCCGGAAAGGGAGCTGGAGATAATGATTTTGATATTGTTCCAGGCCATCCGGATAAAAGCATAACCATTTATCGAATGAACTCCCTGGATCCGGGAGCCATGATGCCTGAATTGGGTCGGTCAACCGTACATGCCGAAGGCGTGAAACTGATCGAGGAATGGATTGCCGCCATGGATGAGGACTTATGTGAAGAATAATGATTAAATCGATGTTCTCTTTGTTGGTTTAAGTCTTAGCGAACCTTGCGCTTCTTGGCGTGCTTTGCGGTTAAACTTCACAAGGTTTTATATTAATCCTTTTTCCCTAAATTTTCTCGCCTTCAATTACTGATTTAGAAAGAAAAAGAGGAACTTTGCAGCTTCATTTCAAAAAGCAGTGCCATGATCCTTTTTTTCGGTGATATTTCCAAACACATTTTTGCGGTAGAAGTAGCTAAAAACCTGTCTCAGGAAGATAAAGAAAAACTTACCTGGCTCTTTGGTAATCAGCCTGTAATTGATTCTTCTGAAGTCGATGCCACTTTCATCGGTCCAAGAGCGGCCATGATTACCCCATGGAGTACCAATGCGGTCGAAATAACTCAAAATATGGCTATTTCCGGTATTTCAAGGATAGAGGAGTTTTTCCGTGTTGAGGAGGATTCTACGGATTTTGACCCAATGTTGAGTCAAAAATACAATGGTCTCCATCAGGGCATTTTCACCATAGAAATTGAACCGGCTCCTGTAATGGAGGTCGAGGATATTGCTGGTTATAATCAACAGGAAGGACTTGCCCTCAGTGAAGAGGAAGTTGCTTATCTGGAAGCTCTTTCTGAAAAGATCGGAAGAAAATTAACAGATTCTGAAGTGTTTGGATTTTCCCAGGTGAATAGTGAGCACTGCCGGCACAAAATCTTCAATGGTACATTCGTAATTGACGGGGAGGAACAACCGGAGTCGTTATTTAAAATGATCAAAAAGACTTCCAGTGAAAACCCTAATGATATTGTTTCGGCTTATAAGGATAATGTTGCATTCATTAAGGGGCCTGAGGTCATTCAATTTGCTCCGAAAAGTCCTGATAAACCTGATTTTTACGAAAAAAAGGCCTTTAAATCTGTTTTATCCTTAAAGGCTGAGACACATAATTTCCCAACAACTGTGGAGCCCTTTAATGGCGCAGCAACGGGTTCAGGGGGAGAAATAAGGGACAGATTGGCGGGAGGTAAAGGTTCATTACCATTGGCAGGTACAGCAATTTACATGACTTCCTACTCCAGACTAAAAGAAAATCGTCCATGGGAAAAAGCTATGGAGGAACGTGATTGGCTGTATCAAACTCCATTAGATATTTTGATCAAGGCTTCAAACGGGGCTTCTGATTTTGGGAATAAATTTGGGCAGCCGCTCATCGCCGGGTCCTTATTGACTTTTGAACATGAAGAGGAGGCGCGAAAATTAGGATTTGATAAAGTAATAATGCTTGCGGGTGGAATCGGAAGTGGAAAGCAAGAGCAGGCACTCAAGGACTCTCCCCAAACAGGAGATAAGATCGTTATCCTTGGTGGAGATAACTACCGCATCGGTATGGGAGGGGCTGCAGTCTCTTCTGCTGATACCGGAGAATTCAGCACCGGGATTGAATTGAATGCAGTTCAGCGTTCCAATCCGGAAATGCAAAAGCGTGTAGCCAACGCCATCCGGGGAATGGTGGAAAATGACATTAACCCAATCGTATCCATTCATGACCACGGTGCCGGCGGACACCTGAATTGTTTATCAGAGCTCGTTGAAGAAGTAGGAGGTAAAATTGAAATGGATAAACTGCCGGTTGGAGATCCAACCCTTTCTGCCAAAGAGATCATCGGGAATGAATCCCAGGAAAGAATGGGGTTGGTAATTGCCGAAAAGCACATCGAAGCCCTAAAACGTATCGCAGAACGCGAACGTGCGCCAATGTATGAGGTAGGTGAGGTGACCGGAGATTTTCGATTTACCTTTGAATCCGATAAAACGGGTGAACGGCCCATGGATTTGGCATTAACGGATATGTTCGGAAGTTCTCCCAAAACCATCATGGATGACAAAACCGTGAGCAGAAATTATGCAGGGCTTGAACATAATTCTGAAAACATTCAACAATACATTCGTGATGTGCTCAAGCTGGAAGCAGTTGCATGTAAAGACTGGCTGACCAATAAAGTTGACAGATGTGTGGGAGGTCAGGTGGCCAAGCAGCAATGTGCCGGACCTCTACAATTACCCCTCAATGATTGCGGGGTTATGGCCCTTAGTTTTGATGGAAAGGATGGTTTGGCAACATCGATCGGACATTCACCGGTAAGTGGTTTGCTTGAACCTGGGGCCGGATCCCGAAATTCCATTGCAGAAGCGTTGACAAACATAGTCTGGGCACCTTTGAAAGATGGATTGAAGTCCGTTTCATTATCAGCTAACTGGATGTGGCCTTGTAAAAATGAGGGAGAAGATGCCCGGTTATACAAGGCTGTAAAAGCGGTTTCAGATTTTGCAATTGCTTTGGGAGTGAATGTGCCCACCGGAAAGGATTCCCTTTCCATGAAGCAAAAATATCCAAACGATGAAGTGATCGCCCCAGGTACGGTAGTAATTTCTGCGGCAGGTCATTGTGATGATATAACAAGGATCGTTGAACCGGTGCTTCAAAAAGAAGGTGGTTCCATTTATTACATCAACTTTTCAGCAGATGATTACCAGCTTGGAGGGTCTTCTTTCGCACAGGTATTGAACAGACTTGGGCAAAAAGCACCGGATGTGAATACTCCTGAAGCTTTTGTGAAGGCGTTCAATGCTCTTCAAGCCCTAATTCATGATGGAAAAATTGTGGCAGGTCATGATATTTCTGCCGGTGGTATTTTGACTGCCTTGTTGGAAATGTGTTTTGCTGACCAGAATCTGGCTGCAAAGGTAGACCTTTCCGGGTTGGATGAGAGCGATGCTGTTAAATTGTTATTTGCTGAGAACAGTGGGGTAGTGTTCCAGGCTAAGGATGATTCTATTGAAAAAATCCTGGATAATGAGTGAGTGGCCTATCACAAAATAGGAACTGTGGCTTCAGGTTCGACTCTCGAAATCAAAAACGGATTGGAGACTTTCAATTTTGACATCCCTGAACTAAGAGATGTTTGGTATGAGACCAGTTATTTGCTGGATATTAATCAAACTGGTGAGCAACTGGCTAAAGAGAGATACGACAACTAT
>QQUB01000454.1 GCA_008501835.1 Bacteroidota bacterium | reverse complement strand
TTGAGTATTCTCGCTTTCAGAAGAGTGCTGTTTTCAAGTAATTGAACAAATCCCAGTGCTTTTTTTAAAGTTTTTTCTGCTTCTTCAGGTTGGTTCATTTGGGTATAAAGTCTGCCAAGGTCATACAAGCCAACAACATAATCAGGGTGTTCGGTGCCGAGTTCAAATTCCAGGATTTCCAGGGATTCAGTTTGTTTTAACAATGCCTTTGGGTAATTTCCTGATTCCTGGTAAGCAGAAGCTATGTAGGCATAAATTAAAGCGTAAACCTGTGGGTCTTCAATGGGAAATTCAGTTGCAGAAGTCAGGATGTTTAATGCTCTTTCATAATCACCGGAAAGCAGATAAATGGTGCCTTCCCGCATATAATTGAGAGCAATATCTTCAGCATAAAGCCTGGTTTTAAGGTCGGCTGAGATCTTGTTGGTCCGGAGTGCCTCCTGGTAGTCTCCAAGCTGCATAGCATTATAACTTTTGATGAACCATGCATCGGCGAGGTCATATAATCTCGTAGGGTTATTTTCGATGAATTCTTCCAATATCTTATCAGAAGCTTCAAAGTTGGCTTGGGCAGTCAGGTCGGCTGCTTGTGTTAACACATCCTGACCATGTAGGGACAAATTGAAAAGTAAAAGAAGTAGGCCGGGTATATAGATTCTTTTCATGACAAAGATCCTGATTCGCTTATTGATCAATTAAGATTTTTCCGACATAGAGTATTTCCGCATCGTTTTCCAGTTTCCAGTAATACAATCCAGGTGTTGTCAGCTTACTGGTGGAAAACTCTGAACCATTGATCTCCTGCCGGATGATGATTTCCTCTCGGTTGTTTAAAATGGTGACGTAAAATAAATCAGATTTTTCCAAATCCCAGCTAAAAGTGATTATTTCTTGCCTGTTAAAATGGCTGCCTGCCTTTGGAGCGATGTCTGTAACGGCCGCTGATCTGACTGTCGTTCCAATAAGGGCCTCGTAATCGTCGGAAGGGGAAAAGTTAGCGGCATAGAGTTGATCTTGCTCAGGCTCATTTGAAATGGGCGGATTTTCTTGATCTGGAAGAGGGTTCCCGGTGTTCGGGGCAGGTTTCTGTGAAGTGTTTTCTTCTGCAATTTCTAAAGTATTATCGTTCGCAGCCGAAGAGGTGTCTGCAGCAATTTCCTGAACAGATTGATGTTGAAGGTTTGGATTGTCCCGGAAATAGAAGAAAATGGCCAGGGCGGTAACTGCAGCCACCAGTGCCAGCCGATATATTGGTTTTAAATTGATTATCCTGGACTTTCCCCCGTCGCCTGACACAGACTGACTTTGGGTTTCAATCTGACTAAGAATAGAAAATAATTCCACAATCTCGGCATGGCACATTTCGCAGGATTCAACATGGTCCAGCACAGTGTTTGGAAGGTTATCCAGTTTGCCGGATAGCATGGCCTCAGCGTATCTGGTTATAAATTCTGTGCCAAGATGGTTATGGTTGTCAAAGGTATTCAAGATAATTAAGTTATTGTTTCTGTATGTTTATATGACATAACGAAGTCTGAACGGAAAAAAAAGTGAAATTTTAACAATTAACCATATTCTGCAAAGTAATACTGAAGCAAGGTTTTCATCGTTTCCCGTGAATATGCGGCATGTGGAGGGTTACCATTCATAATATAGATAAATCTGTCCAGCAGTTGGTTGGTCCATTTGCGTAAGCTGTCCCCTTCAGTAGATTTACCTTCTATTTTTTTATACAAATCAGCTATTAAACCAAAAACTTCCTTTAACTGCAGGTGACTGTAGTTAGCAAACAGATTTTCTTTTATGGAAAGGATTTCAGGTTCTGTTTTCGGACTTTGAAGAAATTGAATGTCTTGTTGATCAAATGGAATTTTGGCTATAGCCTTCAGACATAGTGTAGCCTTAAGTCTTGATTTTGGTAACGCCAGCAAACAACCATGTAAACGGAGGGTTTCTTCCTTTAAAGCCAATTCCTGCATTGGGTTGCGGTAATTATCCGGAGTATTGCTTAGGATGTTGCCAGGATCATCCGGAGATTTCGGTGGGTTTTTTCTGGCTATTTCAAGACAAGTATTGTAAACAACCTTAGAAAAATAGGTTCTCAGTTTCACAGAATTATTAAAATGGGCTTTGATTTTTTCAATTTTGCTTTCCAGTAATTGAAGATTGATCTCTTGAACGAGATCCATTTTGTCTTTGGAATTAAAAAAACCTTTTTTGAAGAAACTGCTCACAATGATCTCAATAACAGGCTGGTAGGCTTCGATCAAGCGTTCAGGCTGATGATGAAGCCACTGTAATTCCTGTTCGTTTTTTTCTTTTTCCAAGTAGAACTGTTAATGAAACTTTAAAATATAAACTCCTTTTCCGTCGGGAAGGTTCATGTGCATATATATGGACGAAATTACTCAAAAAACGGTAATAAATAAACCCATTGACAGACGCGTTCTCCCTGGTTTATGAAGACCGGATTTTTTAATCACCGAGTAACGTTGAATTTTTAGTTTGAAGGTTACTCCAAAAAAAACTCATTATGAAAAAGTTTGTTTTTGCACTATTGACGGCCATCCTGTTCTTCAACTGTAACAGGGAAATTTATAAAACCGGCGATTACGACAGATTAGCCTACGAACATAAGATTGTGGCAATTCTTCCGGCTCAATCCATTACCACCGGCCGAATTCCGGAATTGACAGCCGAAAACATCGAAGAAATTGAAGAGGCAGAGAGTCTGGCCTTCCAGATTTCACTTTATCGTCACGTTGCCAGAAAGACAGGAGACCGGATCCATATCAGCGTCCAGCATTATGCCGAGACCAACCGACTGTTGGAAGAAGCTGGTGTCACCTTCCGTGAATCCTGGAAAGAATCTCCCAAAAAGCTGGCCGAGATCCTTGGAGTGGATGCAGTGGTTCATTCTACGGTTGAAAAGGAATTTTACCTCACAAACCTTGAATCTTTTGGTATTGAAATGGGGGCCTTTATTTTAGAAGCCATTACCAACAGTGGTTTTTGGTGGCTGCCAAATCGAACCAGTGATGTTTTTGTATCCTGCGAAGTGGTTGATGCCAGGGAAGGCGTTCCGGTATGGACAAGCCATAAGATTGAACAAACCTACTGGAATCGCCCACACCGTGAAGTGGTAGATCAGATCACAAGGGCCATGAGCCGAAGGTTCCCATATAGAGAATAAAGCTATGAAATAAAAAAAGCGCCGTTTGGATTTCCAAACGGCGCTTGTCGTTTACAGTTAGATCAGCTTATTTTTTAATAAAGATATCTCTCAGCTGATCCAGTATCTGGTTGCCACCTGAAAGAGAGATGGTGTTGATCTTATCAGCGATTTTCTCAACATACTCCATTTCTTTCAGTTTGAACAACATTTCGTTCTCTTCCATCAGTTTGGCTGCGTTAAGCAGGTTACGGGTAGAGGCGTTTTCCTCTCTCCGCCTGATGGTGTTGGCCTGAGCCTGCTTTTGGGCGATCAGTACCTGGTTCATGATTTCCTTCACATCTCCAGGCAGAATGATGTCCTTCATACCTGAGTCAAGGATTTCTACACCCAGTTTAGTCACCTTTTCAGCAAGGGCCTTTTCAATGTAAGTTGAAATAACTTCCTTGCTTTCCAGCAATTCGTCCAGGGTTTTGGTACCGATATATTCCCGTAGCGCAAGCTGTACAAGGATGTACAGTTGGTTCTGATAGTTTTTGTTATCCATCAGAGCACGTTTGATATCGGTGATCCTGTAGTGGACGTAGAAGTTAACCCTCAACACTGCTTTGTCAGCAGTCAGGATCTCCTGACCGGAAACTTCCAGCTGGAGCTGACGCATATCGGCTTTTAGTACCTCTACTGGAGTAGGGTTCTTCCAGAAGTAGTAAGTACCTTTAGGAAGTTTTTTGACGAATTTTTCATCCACAAAAAGCAAACCTTCCTCATAGGATTTTACTTCAAAGAAACGTACATGCCTCAACAATGCAGTCTTTTGCAACAGGGACCTGTCGACAGGTTCTGTAATATCTACTTTACCAAGGTCAATCTTAATGGTTTCAAAATCTGACCAGCCTTTCCAGTAGAAATATCTACCTGGCTCAAGGATCCTTTTCAGGTTACCTTTTTCAAAGACCAAAACCAGTTCGTTGTCATTGATTTCGATCAATTCAGTTTGTGACTGGAATTCGGGGTCCTCGAGCAAGAGATTCATATCGGATGCAACAGGATATACTTTAGACTTGTCGTAAGTATACAACTGCTCACCGAACCACAGCCAGTGCAAACCAGGAGACAGAATACGGTTGTAGTCACCATACTTGCTCACAAGACCTGCAAATCCTTTGTTAATTCTTACTCTTTGCATTGTTTTCGGTTTATAAAAAATTAAAAAATTTGGTTTCTTGTAAAAAAGGAAAGCAGGCCGGGGAAGTCATCCCCACAAGGCGGAACCCTGTTTGAGCAGGACGCCTGACTTTAGTTTTTGACACACAGATTTCTTACCCCCCAGGATGGTCGCCCATCGGGGGGGAAAACATCTTGTGACAAAAAGTAAAATCATTTGTACAAGCGGTATCCACAGTTTTCAGGCGATGAGGCGATTGCTTTTCTTTTCCCGGGGGAATTGAGAAGCGGACAACCGCAGCCTTACTTTCCGTGATCCTTTTTACAAGGGATCAGCTTTTGAATAAATGGAGTGAAAATCCATTTCCAGATTAACCTTCTGGTGCTCTAGCCAACTGAGCTACTACAGCTTAATGTAGGCAGGATTCGAACCTGCGCGTGGGCTATTGTTCTACCTATTGAACTACATTCCCCAAATTCGGGAAAGGAGGGATTCGAACCCTCGACACATAGCGTGGAGTAAATATCGTAATGATCAAGCAGCATATTAAACCGGCATTGCCTGTTAACACTATCCAGCTATTCAGAAACTGTGATCAAGGCTTAAAACCACTCGACTATTTACCTCTTTTAATGCCGAAGCATTATTTCTTTATGATAAATCAAAATCAATTCTTCTTATAGACAACGCCAATAAAAGGCTTGACAAGGGAAAAAAGTTCCCGGACCGTGTAGAATTGATTTGAAAAACTATATTTTTTTAAAGAACTTTTGTTTTGATGATACAAAGATGAAAGGGAAGTGTGCAATCTTTTTGCGTAGTGAATAATTTTTTAAAAAAAGCCACGAAACCACGAATTTCGTTTTGAAATATTATTCGTGCATTCGTGGCAAATAGGGTATGGGCAAAAAAAAAGCAGGCTATCCAAATCTTCGGATTGCCTGCAGCCCTAACCAAATAAAACCAAATTATATCTTTAAGGGGTTAAACCCTTTTTTGTCTTTTTGTATTTACAACACAAAGTTAAGGGTGTTGTAGGTTTTTTCAAGGGGATATTTCATTTGTAATATGAGGTTCAATTTAATTGATTTTTTCTTAATTGACTGTTTTTCAATGATTTATAAGGTTTTAAAATGTTATGTTCAGCATTGATTTTACTTAGTTTAAATGGTAAAATAAGTACCGAAAATTGCTTTTTTGAGGCTTTGGAAAAAAAGGAGGTCGTCTATCCCAAAGTAATTCAAAATGCTTTTGGGAGAAGCATTATTTAAGAATAGACGAACCTCAAAACTATACCAAAGTTTCAATTTTAAAACACATTATGTCATGGACAATTGGGTGAATGTCATAGTCAATTATGTGATCGTTTCTTTAAACTTTCTGACACAAATTTATGGGGTTTGAGGGCTTGTAACAACTTGATTTTCAGGTAGAAATCAGATGTTCAATACGGTGTTTTATGCTTTTAATTGTATGATTTACAATTATTTATGAAGGTGCGAAATGTTATCTCCAGCGGAAAATCGATATTGAGAATGGTATGAAATTTAATGGAAAAACTCCTTGATTTTAGTTTAAATTGGATGTCAGGCAGGATTTGTTGTGGTTTTATGACAGGAAGGTTCGATTTTTATTGAAAATTGAATTTGTCCAGCCACATTTGATGTAACTTTGCCAACTGATTTGTGATTAATGTGCATTTTATGTCTAAAGAAAACCTTCATTCCACAAGTTTGAATAAATACATTAGCGAAACGGGTATTTGTTCGCGCCGAGAAGCGGATAAAATGATCAAAGCCGGCCGGGTGAAGATCAATGGAGTCGTAGCCATTTCCGGCAATAGGGTAGTGGAAGGGGATAAGGTGACCATAGACGATAAAGCTATTAAGCAAAAAGAAAAAACTGTTTATCTGGCCTTTCATAAACCTGTTGGTATCACCAGTACAACAGATAAAAAGGACAAATCCAATATTATTGATTATATCAATTATCCCAAACGTATTTTCCCTGTAGGGCGCCTGGACAAACCTTCTGAGGGCCTCCTCTTTCTAACCAATGATGGGGATATTGTCAACAAAATCCTCCGGGCAGGGAATCATCATGAAAAGGAATATATTGTAACGGTTGATAAACCCATAACTCCTGAATTTATCGAAAAAATGGGCAATGGTATTCCCATCCTGGGCACAGTGACGAAGAAATGTTACGTGGCCAAAAAGAGTACGTTCGTTTTTAAGATAGTCCTTGTTCAGGGATTGAACCGTCAGATTCGTAGGATGTGTGAATATCTGGGGTACAATGTAGTAAGACTGAAGCGTACCCGCATAATGAATATCCGACTGGAGGGCATAGCCCCCGGGAAATGGCGGTATTTTTCAGCTAAAGAGATCAAGACCCTCAATCGGCTCATCAGTGATTCAAGTAAGACGGAGGAGGCGTCATGATAAATGGTTAGCCCAATTCGAATGCTTTTGGAAAGTTTTTTGGGGTAAATAAAATCTTATTAAACCTGCAGGTTTCAATTTTTGGATTGAATAGTCTCATTTTTTTGAATCCTTTTTGAATGTAAAATTCTTCGAAAAAAGGGCCGATGCAACCGGTTGCTGGGATTGTGTCATCACTATGATTAAGGGCAATGCATTTCAAAGCTGCCTTGATTTCAGTAAATTCTTTCTGGCTTATCATAATTTCGTTTTTTGAGTAATACTCAGGATAAAGCTCTACTTGTACCGAATCTTTTACAGGTTTGAAATGGTAAGATGTACTACTCCTTCCAGCCAATCCGCCATAATAAATTTGCACGAGTTCAAATTTATTACCAGAAATGAACCATTCTAATTGGTCTACACTGGTTTTAACTTCATACTCCCAGGAAGTAAGCAGGTAACAGGAAGCCAAAATCAAAATTCCGAGAATTGACCATTTTATTTTTTTCATTTGGATAGTTTAAAAGCCGAGAATACTATTGCTAACTTATTCTTAACCAATCTTTAGTATCAGGTTTTTATTCCGCTAATAAAAACTTCACCGGAATATCCAATCGCTTCCGCCAGGCATTCTCAGAATGATCCTCGCCAGGAAATTTGCGCGTCATCCAATTCAATTCCGTAAATCCATTGCGAATCATGACACTATCTATTGCCGCCTGATGAGGTTCATAAAAAGCATCCAGCGTTTCCGTTCCAAAGTCAAAGTAGATCTTATGATTGGAAGTATCCGGCAGATTGTTTTCTAAATAATTGGCAAAAGCAGCAGGAATCGGATTGTTCTCAAAATCATGAAAACCGATCCAATGCGTGGAAATACAGGCTGCACCACTAAAAACCTCGGGATATTCACAGATAGCATACATGGAAATAAGTCCGCCCATACTCGACCCGGCAACAAAAGTGTTGGCTGCATCTGTTTTGGTGGAATATTTTGAATCAATATGTGGTTTGAGTTCCTCAACGATGAACTTCAAATAATCGTCTGAGTCGATATCATCAGCACGAATGGGGTTCTGGTTTTGTTTTTCGGCTTCTTCGTCAAGGATGGCCCATTCGCCTTCTGAAAGATTTTCCATTGGCCTTTTGGGGAAGTAATCCATATGTCGGTTGGGTGAGTTAAAAATACCCACCACTATTGTTGGAGGAATTTCATTTGAAGCAATGAGCCTGCCCATGATTCCATCAACATCCCATTCCTGTTTGTTCCAGGTGGTGGTGGAATCGTACAACATCTGGCCGTCGTGCATATACAATACGGCATATTTTTCGGAATCACTGTAACCATCCGGGAGCCAGACATCGATGTTCCTGTCCGATATAAATGCTGATGGGAAGCTTTCGATCCTTTCAAGGGTACCGGAAGATACTTGTGGAAATTCTGGCTCCTGACAGGAAAGGGTGAATAAAAAGGCACATAGGGTCAAAGTAATCGAAAGCAATCCAAAGGTTTTCATAATACAAGTTTGAGAGCGATTGAGTAATAATAATTTATTTCAAATCCGTCAGGTCCGGATGGTAATAATCCTCTTTTGTGATTTTTCTGCCATTAATTTTATCCACATCAAAGTCCTGACTGATTTTCCATTGTCCGTCTTCCTTTTTCAATCTGACATGAAATTGAGCATAATAATTTCGTGGTTCCTTACCAGGTGCAGTGGAGGTTATTTCATAATATCCCACTTCGTATGCAGTCGAATCATTGTGGATGCGGTGCTCAAACCGGAAATCAATGGTCCGTTTTGTTTCCGTATTTCTTTGGAAAGATTTTTCATTGGATTTTTTGTACTCATCTCCTACTCTTAACCCTCCCCATAGACTAACCCGTAAAATATCATCGGTATGTAAGGCATTGAATCCCTCCCAGTCACCTGCGGCGTAAGTTGTTTTAAAAGGCTCCCAGAGTTGATCGTTTATTTCCTGGATGATGATAGAATCTGGTTTGAATCTTTGCCCATAAAGGCTTGAAATGGCTAGAGCAAAGGTGATTGTTAATAGAATTAGCTTTTTCATCGTGGTGATTTTTGAGACTCAATTTACGGTTTTAGGAGCATTAAAAAAAGTTTAAAACTGAGGGAAAGGTTTGTTCCAAGTTAAGTCAGGTAATTCCCATGTAGAGTGATTGCCAGAGGGGCGTTAAAGGTTATTGCGAAAATAGATAAACTCCGACCCCGCTAGGGGCCTCAGATAGGATAGGTAAAACCCTGTGGGGCAGGAAAACCTCGTGCCTTTAGGCCTGCCCGCTGCAGGCAGGTACGAAATCTGTTCTACCTGGAGAAGAAGTGTTGCCGGAGAAGCCATTTGGTACCTACAGCATCTATATGAAACGGGTTCATGCCGGGAGTTACCTGAATTGGGTACCTAAAGGCGCCTTATAGAATAATTTGTTGAAAGTTAATTGAACTCTTAGTCCTCTCTTTTGCCATAATTCATATTCCAAACTGGTATCCTCCGATTACAATATTTTTAATAATTATCCCACCGGGCTCTTTTTCCACGGACATCAATATGTACAGTTCTCGTACCTGGATATCTGCCAACTCCGCCTTCATTGCCGATGATCTTATTTTCG
>QQUB01000782.1 GCA_008501835.1 Bacteroidota bacterium | reverse complement strand
TCTTTTCGAATGGACAAGCTAACTTCTCTACTTACACAACAAGTGTAGTAGTCCTTTAAGACCTCTTCACGACTTATCTTAATTTGCTGCCTTTCCTGTAAGTATGTTCTGCTCAAAGTGGAAAAAGTGTAAGGGATGGGCCAATTCCCGGATTAACTTTTGTTGTAACAATAAACGATGTGCACAGGTTTCAGAAAAGGCACGAGAACAGCAGGTTGGTTTTTTCAGGTCCTCTGTGTCATGGCCAAAGCATCCCTGAATACAAGCGTTTTTGCTAACAATTTCAAGTAAAAATTAGACTATGATTAAAAATTTTACTCAAGATTTATGTAACCCAAAAAGTACTATTTCATTTCGAGAGAAAGAATGGATAAAAGGGAAGAATGGATGACTGATTTCATTTATCCAAAATTCCAACTATCCAATTTTCCGCTATCAATTGCAATACTGTTTGGGGAAAAATTGATTTTCAGTAAATGTAAATTTAACCATGCTCTAAATGCAAATATACGAATTATTTAATGCAGGATTTTTTTTACCTTGGATGCAGAACACTCAAAACCATGGAAAAAAACACCGATTCCAACAGCAAAAAACCTCAATGGTTACGCTTATTGGAGCAACAAAGCTGGCAGGCTGAACTGGTTATTTCCGGTATAGCCATTTTTGGTTCTTTACAATTGCCTGAGGTAATATTCAGCATTGCAGATGAAGTTTTGGTTCGCTTTTCTGACGACAGCCTGACTTACCTTCAATACTTCTTCATCTATTTACTGATAGGTGTCAGATTTCTGATTGCCGGGTTTATTATTCATTTCGTTTTGAGGGCATTATGGGTTGGAATGTTAGGCCTGGTGTCTGTTTTTCCGCAGGGAATTCGGGAAAAAAGCTCTATGCACTCAGCCGATTATCTCAAAAAAATCAGGGCAGAATTTTCGGATATCAACAAATTCAACCAAAAACTGGATAAATTTTCAAGCCTTATTTTATCTATTTCGGCCGCAGCCGTGCAAATATTCCTTCTCATCGCTTTTTGGGTCCTCGTTGTCATTTTACTCCATAATTTATTTTTAATGGTGTTTCCGGTGCATGTTGCTTCGGCCATTATTAAAGGGATGGTCCTTATCTTGATTATTTTCAGTTTTTTGATTTCTTTACTGAATTTTGGAAAAATCAAGGAATCTACAATTGCCAAAAAGCTTCAATATCCTATAACTCGTGGGTTTAACAGGGTTTTCACCCATATTTTTTACGGGCCTTACCTTTATATATTCATGACCCTGAGTACCAACCTAACCATAAAAACCAGGCATAAAATCCTGGGAATTTTCCTGCTTTTCACCCTCACAGCCCTGTTCAGCTTTGACCTCTCCTCTTCAAGTGTTCAGTACTTTTCGCCACAGAGTTATTTCACTATGAACCAAAGCCCTGACATTTCCATGGGTTCCAATTATGAAAACTCCATTAGCGAAAAGCGGATCCTGCGCCCGGTCATTCAATCCCAAACCATTACGACTGACCACATCAAATTATTTATACCCTGGTTCGAAAGGGAAGTGGATGCCAGAGGAAAAATTTGTGGAACCCCCGCCCCTCCGGATAGCCTTTCTCAAACCGAAAAGAGACAATTCAAAAACCGGTTTATAAACAATTGCATGTCTGAATACTACAAAATATCCATTGATGACAAGATCAAACCAGGACTGAAATTCAAAAAACACTATCATCAGCACCACGAAGAAAAAGGATTCCAGACCTTTATTGCTTTAGATTCTCTTGAAAACGGCCAACACCTTTTAAAAATCGAAAAAGGCTACACCAATGAAGATGGTAAAAGTGCAGTACAATACGTTCCTTTTTATCTGGAAAGGAATCGTTAATACCCCGTTCCTTACTTCCAGGGTCACGATACCTAAATAATTGGATAGACACCGGTGGCTTTTAGCTTCCTTATTTATATTTGTAAGGTGAACTTATCACCCAAAACCGGCTATCATGAACTATAAGACCCATTTTATCTTCCTGGCATTGATCCTGCCAGCTATTTCCTTCGGACAAATAGAACGAACTCCCGAAGAAATGGCGGTCGACTATTACAAAGAAGCAGAAGCCTACCTGCTGGACAACAATTTCAAACAAGCGAAGCGACTTTTCGAAAAAGCGATTGAGATGAATCCCCGGATGGCAGCCTCCTTCCGTGGGCTTGGCTTGTGTTATGAACTGGATGCAAATTTTACCGAAGCACAAAAAGCATATGAAAAGGTTTTGGAGATCGACTCCATGTTTTCCAGAGTTTTATATTACCAGCTTGCAGAGATCTATTATAAAAACGAGGAAGCTGAAAAAGCTCTGGAATATTTCCATAAATTTGACGAGCTACAGGAAAAAGATTACACCCAGTTTGGGCTGAACGGCCCCAGAGAGGTGGAATACGAACTGGAGTATCTCCAAAAATTACCCGGCAATATCAAAGCGTGCCAGATATCACTGGACTCTGCCAAGTTCGTCAATATCACCACTGTCCACAATCTTGGTCCTGCGATCAATACCCAGGCTATTGAATATTTCCCGTTTCTTTCCAACGATCAGCGACTGTTATTTTTCAACCGGAGGAAAAACGATATTTCGGATGAAGATCTTTATTTCAGCCGGATCATTGATGGGGAATGGATCAACGGAGCCCCTATGCGGGATCTGAACACTTCCGGTAATGAAGGTATGCCCAGCCTCGTCCGGGATGGTCGCAAAATGTATTTCACCGCTTGTGGCAGACAGGGAGTATTAGGTACCTGTGATATTTGGGAAGCCCAGATACAAGGCCACCAGATTGAATCCATCGATCAATTGGATGGCTTTGCGAATTCACATGAATGGGAATCGGAAGCAGCAGTAAGTTGCGATGGAAGCACCCTGTTTTTCGCCAGTACCCGTGAGGGAGGAAAAGGTGGTACAGATCTTTGGTACAGCATAAAGCAAAGCTCCGGACTTTGGTCACGCCCAATCAATCTGGGTCCAAAGATCAACACACCTTACGATGAAGAATCCCCTTTTGTCACCAATGATGGTAAAACACTGTATTTCGCCTCCACCGGCCACCTGGGCCTCGGTGAGCAGGATATCTATGTAAGCTGGTACGATGAAAAAGCTAAAGGCTGGAGCATTCCCATCAACCTTGGCCCTCCGGTAAACTCACCATTTCGGGAACTGGGGTTTTTCCTTTCTGCCGACGGTCGAACGGGGTATTTCGCCAGTAACCGCCCCGGTGGATTTGGGAAAATGGACATTTATAAATTTGAATTAAATGAAACCCTTTTCAGTGAACCTATCACCTTTGTAGAAGGTTTTGTAAGGGATTCCATCACCAGCGAACCATTAGCAACCACTGTAAACATCAACGGCAGGGAATCCATCCAAACAGAAGAAGACGGCAGGTTCTTCCTTTGTGTAGGCGCCGACGAAATCCTTGATTTCAACGTTGAGCACAAAGGCTATCTCCCCCTGAATGCCCAGCATGCCGTTCCTGAATGGGATAATAAACAGTTTTATGTCATCGAATTATTGCTGCAGAACATCGACGCTATCCTCTTCCCTGAATCCATTGAAGAACCTGAACCCGAACCGGAAGAAGAGGAAGAAGAACCAACTGGAGAAAAAGAAGTGACTTATACCTGGACCACCTACTTCCAGTTTGACCAGGCACAGCTTACCCCGCATGAAATGAACAAATTGGTGGATTTTATTGAAGATGTGAAAGGTAAGAACATCCAAAAAGTAGACATCGTAGGATATGCGGACGATATCGGGGATGATTCCTACAATCTGAATCTTTCCGAAGAACGAGCCAAAACCGTCGCCATGATGCTCATTGAGCACGAAATGATCGTGGACAAAATCTACATGGAAGGAAAAGGGGAGATCAAGAACAGTGCTCCAAAAATCAAGAACCGTCGAGTGGATCTGAAGGTTTTAGTGGTGGAATGAAAACACATAGCCACATAGCACACAAAATGCTGAAATCACTTTGTGTGCTATGTGGCTATGTGGCTATGTGTTTAAATCAAAATATTCCAGTTTCAACTCCTCCCCGTCAAATACTGCATAAGAATAAAAATTGAGCCAGTCTCCCAGATTCACATAACGGGTTTTTCCATTTTTGAGTAGATGATCGATAGGTAAGTGCCGGTGCCCAAAGACAAAATAGTCGATGTCCAGCGTTTCCAGTTTTCGGTTGCAGTAAGCGATGAGCCATTCTTTGTCTTCTCCCAGAAACTCGTTCTCATGTTTATTGGCTTCCCTGCTTTTACTTGACCAGAAGTTAGCCAGTTTGATGCCAAAATTGGGGTGCAGCCTGGCAAAAAGCCATTGACAAATAGGATTGGCGAAGATCTTTTTGATCATTTTATACCCATGATCCCCGGGCCCCAGTCCGTCACCATGACCGATGAAGAAAGTCTTGCCATGGATCTCTCGGATGATGGGTTTTCGATAGATCGGGATCCCCATTTCTTCTTCAAAATATTTGAACATCCACATGTCGTGGTTGCCAATGAAGAAATAAACAGGCAAACCATTATCCCGTAGTTCAGCAAGTTTTCCCAACAATCGAACATACCCCTTAGGGACAACTGTTGAGTATTCAAACCAAAAATCGAATACATCTCCCACCAGATAAAGGGCTTCTGCATCCTCTTTGATCTGATCCAGCCAGCGAACTAACTGCCTTTCTCTTTCCCTGCTTGTAAATTTCGCATCTGACCCCAGATGAAAATCCGAAGCGAAATATGTTTTCTTTTTACTCACAAACAATTTTGGTTTACCTTGGAATCTCAGGAAAATTTCCTGTGCGTCCTTTTTTTATTGAGTATTAAGCATAATTTTATGCTCAACATTGCAAAATGACGATTTTAAAACCGAACAGACAAAAATATATCCATGAATTTAGACTTAAAAGGCAAAAATGCGCTGGTAGGAGGAAGCAGCCGGGGAATCGGAAAAGCCAGCGCTATGGAACTGGCCGCCCTTGGTGCTAACGTAACATTGATCTCCCGCTCTGCGGAAATCATGGCCGATGTACTCAAGGAACTCGACAACAGCCAGGGGCAGCAACACGACTTCCTGGTCGTTGACTATTCTGACTACAAAAGTGTCAAAAAACAGATCAAAGCTTATTTGACCAATAAAAATATCCACATTCTGATAAACAATACCGGTGGCCCTCCGGGAGGTCCGATCACTGAGGCCAAGGTGAAACAATTTCTTCAGGCTTTCAACAACCACCTGATCTGTAACCACCTGGCCACCAAATATGCGATCAAAGGCATGAAGGCCGACGGGTATGGCAGGATCATCAATATTATTTCCACTTCTGTAAAAGCTCCTCTTCACGGCCTGGGCGTTTCGAATACCACCCGTGGAGCCGTGGCCAGCTGGGCCAAAACCATGGCCAATGAACTTGGACAATTCGGCATTACTGTCAATAACGTACTGCCCGGAGCAACCAATACCAGCAGATTGCAGGAGATCATCGTCAACAAGGCCAATAAAACAGGAACCAGCGAAGAGGAAGTAGCTAATAAAATGAAATCCGCTATTCCTATGCAACGTTTTGCTACCCCGGCAGAAGTCGGAGCAGCAGTTGCCTTTCTGGCTTCGCCGGCAGCTGCTTATATCAATGGCATTAATTTGCCAGTTGATGGTGGGCGTACGAGTTGTTTGTAAGAAATGCTGGAATGTGTGAAGGCGTAAATGCGAAAATACTTTTAAATTCATTATTCGGTATTCAATAGGCTGAAAGTATGACAGAACAGCAGAATATCGAATAATGAATATCAAATGTAGAAATTAAGCGCCGAATAAATATAGGCCATGTATTTTCATGGTTAAACGCTGCTACTTCTATGAACCAACTGAAAAACATTATTTCCTATTTTAAGCTTTGTTATCAGATTGATAACAAAGGAATCCACCTCTCCAATTTTCTCGGAAGCAAAGTAGAGAACCAAATTTTCCTGAACCAACCTGACCTGATAGAAGGTAAGCTGGTCCAGTACCCAATTAATACAGATTGGGCGATGGATGTGCAAAAAACATTAAGATTATACGCAAAGGAAAAAGAACTTTATTGCGCCGCTTTTTTCCTGCTGGGGAAAACTAAAGTTTTAGGAAAACCTCAAAACATCTGTGCACCTCTTTTACTTTTCCCTCTTCAATTGATCCGGGAGGATGAAGTTTTTTACCTAAAACTGGACAGCGAATTCAGCATCATCAACCCTTCCTTTATGGAACGACTTCGCTCACAGGCGGATGACACCCTTGATGTCAACAACTATATTCACGACAACATCCCCGATGGTTTAATCAGCTTTGATGCATTTTTTCAACTACAGCAAACCCTCAAAAAAGTTTTTCCAGGCCTTGACCAAAGCAAATTGGATGAATTCCCCGAACTGTTTAATGGAAAACAGATAAAAGGCCTCTTAAAAGAAATTACCGATTGGACTATTGTTCCCGCAGCGGGTGTGGGCATAATGAAAAAATCCAGCGTTTCCAGAAGTGTACTGGATGAATTAGATCAGTTATCCAAAAAACAATTTTTCCCCATTGGCCTGCAAGAACTTTTTTTACAAAAAACCTCCCAAACGAATTCAAAAGAACTCCCAACATTTGTTCCAGCCAACCTAAACCAGGTCCAAAAGGGCATTATTAAGTCCACCGACAAACACAATACAACCCTGGTGGTAGGCCCTCCGGGAACAGGAAAATCCTTTACGGTAGCTTCTATTGCTGTCGATGCAATCAGCAAAGGTAAGTCTGTATTGATCTCCGCCAAATCCGATCAGGCGCTGGAAGTCATTGCTCGCAAAATCGAGGACGATTTCGGCTTTTCCAATCTGGTGCTTCGCGGTGGAAAACAAAATCATAAAAGGATCCTCAAAACAAGGATCTCCTATTTATTATCAGGTATTGGAGTAAACAAAGAGAGCCAGACAGATTTAAAAACACTTAGGTCGCAAATAGCCCGTATTTCCAAAAAAATATCCTTTTTGGAAAGCATCATTAGAAAAAGAGAACTCAAAGAAATTCGAAGAGGACAACACCTAAATAACGGGAAGACTGGATTTTTAAGTAAAATAAAGGCTCCGTTTTTGTTTTGGAAATTCGATAATGAACTTCCGTTTTGGGAAGAGGTAAGTGAATTACAAAACCTGATGGACAAACGCAACAAGTTGTTAAATGACTATGTGAAACGTCAGGTCTCCCGAAACATCTACAACGTATTACGAAGCTACAGGGAATCCTTTCAATCACTCCTGGTTGCTTTGAGGGCCAGAACCGGTGTAAGAAAAGAAGCTTTTTTTGATAATGCCAATTTCAACAAACTACTCATCGCGTTCCCGATATGGATGGTGAGTACCGGAGAGATCAGTCGTTTTTTACCATTGTATAAGGAATTATTTGACCTTGTCATCATCGATGAAGCTACACAATGTGATATTGCCAGTGCAATTCCTCTGTTATACCGTGCAAAACGTTCGGTAATTATCGGCGACCCCAAACAACTGAGGCATGTTTCTTTCCTGAGTAGACAAAGGCAGGAATTCCTGAAAAAATCATTGGAACTTGAGGAAACTGACCACTTCCTTTTAAATTACCGCGACAATAGTATTCTGGACATTGTTTCCAGTAAAATCAAAAGTCAGGATCAGGTGTTTTTCCTCGATGAACACTACAGAAGCCTTCCGGATCTCATCCGGTTCAGCAATGAGAACTTCTATGACAAGTCCTTAAAGGTAATGACTTTGTCGCCCAAAACTGCAGAAGAAAAAAACATTGCCGTACAGGTCTGCAACGGGAAAAAAGAGAAAAGAGGATTCAATGCCAAAGAAGCAGACCTTATCCTTGATGAGGTTTCCCAAATTATGGAAGCAGAAGAACGTTTTGCATTGCAATTTTGTCAAACTATTGGCATTCTGTCTCCATTCAGGGAGCAGGTGAATCATATCCGGCGAAAGGCAGAAAAACGATTTAGTCTTATCCAAATGGAACGCCATAATTTACTGATCGGCACACCATATAGCTTCCAGGGTGAAGAAAGGGATGTTATGTATATTTCGTTTACGCTTGACTCAAATACCCATCCATCAGTTTATCAATACCTCAACAGAGAAGATGTTTTCAACGTATCCATAACACGAGCGAGAAGTACTCAGAAAATATTCCTTTCAACGGCCGTTGAAAATATAAACTCAAGATACCTGGTAAGTAAGTACCTGAGTTTTGTAACCAACGGAAACCCTGCATTACCTCCCATTCAACCCGTCACTTCTTACACGGAAGACCAGTTTCTCGATGAAGTGACAAAGACACTTAGAAACATGGGTGTTGAAAACATCTACAAGGATTATCATATTGGTGGTACTGAAATCGACCTGCTTTGTATCCACAATGATCAAACTGTAAGTATTGACCTGGTTGGTTTCCCGGGGGCTTATGAAAACACGTTTAATTTTGAAAGATATAAAATGCTCTTCCGTGTTAATATCAGGATAATTGTGCTGCCCTACAGTGCCTGGGTAAAACAACGCGATCGATGCATTGAGGTGTTAAGGCAGAGTTTTAAACTCAACTTTTAACTTAGCAAGAAATGACAAGCAACTCACCTCAAAGTTCCTGGTATTTGATGCATTAAGAAAACAATCACGATGCAAAAAATAGATTTCAAAAAAGAATTAAAACATCTGTACAAGGCTTCTGCGAAAAAAGTGGAATTTGTCGATGTTCCGGCAATGAATTTCCTCAAAATCGACGGAAAGGGAAATCCAAACACTTCTCCGGAATACAAAGCTGCTGTTGAGGCTCTATTTGCAGTAGCTTATGGGTTAAAATTTGCCATCAAAAAAGGTCCTCAACAAATAGATTATGGTGTTCTGCCCCTCGAAGGTCTGTGGTGGGTGGAGAATATGCAGGAATTTGATGTGGATAAAAAAGAGGACTGGCTTTGGACGATGATGATCATGCAACCGGAGTACGTGACCAAAGAATTATTTCAAAAAATTTCCAAAGAGGTAAAAGATAAAAAGCAGCTGGAAACAGTGGATAAGATCAGGTTCGAACCCTACGAGGAAGGAAAAGTTGCACAGCTTATGCATATTGGTCCTTTTTCGGAGGAAGGACCAAACATTCAAAGGGTCCATGATTTTATAACAGATCATGGTTTCCAATTAAGTGGCAAACACCATGAGATTTACCTGTCGGATATTAGGCGGGCAGCGCCGGAAAAATGGAAAACCATTATCAGACAGCCATACCGTTAAATCTCCCATTATTTCCGTAACTTTGGTCCTGGTTAACCAACTAAATTTTTATGTCCAAACCAGACCTGAAAAAGATACCTTTTGATCCGGATATTCTT
>QQUB01000678.1 GCA_008501835.1 Bacteroidota bacterium | reverse complement strand
AATTGAATGCTAAAGTATTTGTGGAATAGACCGGGAAATCAGAATTGGTCACATTTTTATCAGCATAGGGAAGTTTTTATTTACTAATATGATCCGAGACTTTTAGGTGGGATCATTTTTTGAACTTTTATCCTGATTTTCAGAATTAGAAATAGTGTCCAGGAATTTAACCTCGGTTTCAATAAATTTTGTGGTAAATAATTCCACTATATCTCCTAACAAAGTCAACGAATCAAGGGTGTTGAAAACTTCTTTTTTTAGATCTTCAGGTTTTTCCAGATCAGCATTCAGCTGTTGGAACTGTTGTTCCAGATTTTCTCTGATATCGTTTTTATTATATTTATCCTGAATATCACTCATGGTCATATTTTTTAAGTAGTTCAGCTAAATGATCACGACTGCGCTTTAAGCGCATTTTTACAGCGCTTTCACCAATACTTAATGTTTTAGCAATTTGTTTTACAGGCATGCCATCCTGGTACCGCATGAGCAGTATCATTCTCTCGCCTTCACCGATCTTTTCAATAAGGGTTTCTAATTGTGATAACTTAAGGTCCTTTAGGATTTTATGTTCCAATTCAATTTCATCAACAGCAATATCAAAGCTGTGGGCTTCGAAATCTTCCAGTTTTATCTTTTTTTCTTTTTCCAAATGGTTTAGGCAATGATTATAGGTAATTGCATAGACCCACGAATAAAAGGTGGCCTCTCCTTTAAATTTAGAGAGGTTTAAAAACACTTTGACCATTATATCATGTGCCAGGTCTTTTGCCGTGTTTTTATTTCTTACCAAAGTGATACACTTGGCAAACACCCTTTCAATGTAACGTTCGTACAAAACTCCCTGCATCCGACGCATCAGTTGCCTGTCCCTTTCCTGGATGATGGCCTTGACGAGTTCTTTATCGTCCAGAGCTGAATAATCTGTTTTTATATTTTTAGAAATATTCATTAAGAAATTTTACTGCGAACAACCCTCATGAATTTGCTTAATAGTTATTTACACTTTCGCTTTCCAGGTCAAAAAAATCAACACCTTTAAACCACAAATCCCTTTGCGGAAATGGAATTACGATGCCATGTTCCCGAAATAAATCTATGATCCTGAAGCGGATATCACTTTTTATGTAATCATAATCTAAGATATTCATTACTGATTAAACTATTGGTTACAGAATTTGTGAGCCTACCTAATTATCATCTCAGATCGATAATTTCTTTGTGAATAGTCAAGATTAGGATATTTATCTGTTGTTTTTAATTCTATTGACTTTCCTGTTTTCATGGAGTTAGCCTCCTTTGAGTCAGGGAATTCCACCAGATCAAGGGCATAAAATGCAACAATAGCATACAGTATAAATATGATCAGCAAGAATAACCCTGTTAAACTCACCGGCTTTTCTGAAATTACAATCACCGGCTGGATAAAATTCAGGATTGCATTAAATGATATAGCAAGGAAAAAGCCTCCGAAAAAAAATAATGCCCAATATTTATGAATCACCTGTTTCATTTTTTTACACTTTGATTTTAGAATAGACAGGAAAATTAAAATTGGTCACAAAAAGGCAGCCACTAAACACCTAAGTGACTGCCTTCTAATTATGATAAAAAGCCCGCTAAAATGAAAATCGATAACCAACAATAACCTGGTTAAATTTGAAGAGATTTCTGGCGGTGAAGTCAACATACATCTTCCCGTTTAATACTTTCAGATAAGTTCCGAATATGAAATTATAGTTTAGCCGGACCTTATCTTGTCCATCTTCAGCTATTTGCATAAACCCCAATCCTGTTCCTAAATAAGGGGTGACTGGAGATTTTTTAATAGGCATTGGTAATACGCCATTTACTGTTAATCCGAATGCTGATGGAGAACCAAATCCAAAAAACGCTTCCGGCATTAGTTCAAACCTGCTTTTGCCAATTCCGTAATGCCATCGTAAACCAACATTAAAGGTGGTTTGTCCTCCCAGATTAAACCCCGCAAAACCGGACATACCTTCGTATGTCAACTTCGCAACAGCCGATGTGTCCTTCTGAAGATATTCTCCTCCGCTTTGCACATTAAGTATATTTCCCTCAGTGACAGTGGTTTGTTCAATATCGTACCCTTCGTTTTCTCGTTGTGAAATTGTGGTATCAACCACATTAAGTTCTTTTTCCTGATTTTGAAGGGCTATAATGTCCTTACTATTATTTGCAACAATCTCATTCAATTTCTGGATTTCAAGTAATAGTTTTGAAGAGTACTCTGCTAAATCTCTTCTGATTGATTCATCTCTTGCCGATTGTTCCAGTTTGGCAATTTCCCCTCCTGCAGACTCGCGTTCATTCATTTGGATAAGCAGCTTTTCCAATTCGGTGATTCTGTCTTCCAGTGCTTTTTGTTGTAAAGCAGTCTGAGTATTATTTTGCAACCATTCTCGCTCTAAAAGAGGAGACACATCATTGGCACGTGGCTCCATGTGCTCAAGAATTTCTTCCAGTAAGCTTTCAAATTCTGCCGGTGTGAGTTGAATAAAGCTGTTGGAAGAGACTTTTATTTCTTGTAGAGTGGGGTACACCAGAGATTTTTGACCTTCTTCTAATTGTTGTATGGCAATTTCGTCTTCGCGGTTTTCCAATTCTTCAACGACTAATTCAGCTTCTTCTTTTTCTTTGAGTAAATCAGCAGCTTTTTCTATATCCTGTTGAGCATAAGCCTCATTCAACTGATTTTCCAAATCAACTATTTTGGATTCGTACTCTCTTTTTAATGCTGCTGCCCTTTCATCATTGGCTACCTGTTGCGTCTGCAGGGCAATTTCCATTTCGGAGTTGAATACGGCTTTCGCGTCTGATTTTCTCCCCAGTATGAATTTCGCACCAAAGCTGTACATTGTGCTGGTTTGAATTTGATCGGTAGCCTGCAGGTTTTCTACCTTTGCTCCTGAGGTCAGGAGGGCTCTTGCGTTACCGAACAAGTTGAACCGATTCGAAATGGGAATTGTAATCCCAATACCCCCTGATGCAAAGGCCTGACTACGAGCAGGAATACTATCTCTTGGCTCATAATCTATTTCTACATTGAGCTGACCTCCGCCGAGCATGATGTATGGAGTCAAGCCGCTGGAAGCATTCAACCGTAATTGGAGTTCACCACCATACATGGATAAGTCATCAAAATTGGTTGAAATCTCGCCGTTCTTCATAGCCCTTAGATAGAATCCCCGAATCCCTACATATTCATTGAAATCGAGCCCTGCATATCCTCCGAACATCCAAGTGTCCCGATAGGGTAGGCTATTGTCAAAATTCACTTTAGCAAGGGCAGGCTCAATGGGTATCCTCAATCCTTTCAATCCATCTAAAAAAGTGGCCATATAAGCTTTGTCAAGTTCTGATAATTCACCGGGACGACGACCTCCCAGATAAAACTGTAGTGAGGCTTCAAGGGACCAGTTTTTTCTAAGTCGGTTAACCTCGAAATCATTATCGGTCAGATCAAACAATAATTTATCTTCAGGAGAAAGAAGATTACGACCTGAATTAAAATTGTAGGATGCGTTTTTAGTTTCTAAGGTAAACGTGTACCTGTCAGCAAGGCTGAATACAACCCCTGCACCTACATTTACATAAATGTGTTGGTTGGCTGAAAAGGTATCCAATTGAATAGATTGAACCCCGGTTCCCAAAGTAAGAAAAGGCAACATTTTTCCTTTACCGATATTAGCTTTTAGTTCACCGCCCCAGCGAGACAATTTGACATTCCTGGCAGGTAAAAAAGAATCTGAAAAGTCAGGGATACCAAAGTCATCAAAATTTGTCTTGAGGCCAGCTGCCTGCATGTAAGTACCCCTTAGTTCCAGGTACTCTCCAAAACCAATTCCCAGTTTTCCTCCTAATAAAAGTCCATCATTCAAGCCTGATTTATCATCCCACCAAACATATTCTGTCGAGGGTGACAGGGTGTAATTAATTCCTGCGACTTGACTAACACCCAATTGGCTGTTTAGTAATAATATCAAGACTAACAACCCCTGAAAACCTTTGAATCTGAATTTCATTATTAATCGTTTTTGTTTTATTAAAAAAATGAAAACCTTCAGTGCAAAGCGCACTATACCATTCCCGGCACGACAATTCATCCGGGCTCACCTGGAAAACCTTAAAAATTTAGCATCTAAAATGAAGCGGTCTATTACAAATCCCTTACATAGACCGAAAACTTAAAATTGGTCACAACTTTTATTTACCGTTTTTTTCATTTGCAGCGAATTCGTTGTTTACTTTTTTCAATGTCTCCTCAAATACCGGGAGAGCCTGTGTCATGAATTGCTCTGTTTGTTCTTCAGACATTGATCGTGATTTTAGTATAATGAAATCTTTGTAGTACGCTTTTTCCAGTTCAGTAAATTTTACTCCTAAATGTCTGCCTGCAATGTCCAGGCTTTTTACAAAAGCAAAAAGTGATTTTCTGGTATTATGAGGCTTGTTCTTATCAACGCAGTCAGAAATCATCTCATTAAAACACTGAGCTGATTTTCGTGATACCTGAATGAGCAACCTGCTGGCAGTTTCAATTTCTTTATCAGTGCAATCCACCTTCAATGGATTACTTTTTATATTTGATAGCTCTGATATTAATTCCTTACATAAAAAAATGGATGTATCCAGAGGGGTAAGTTTCGATTCCATAAATGCAAAATCACTGTTTATCTTCTTAACCATTTCCTTTTTTTCCAATGACTTGACTAATGATCCAAGTCCAATGATAGCCAACAGGTATATGGAAAGAAATAAAAGCAGTATACCAAAAATAGAAAACGTAATGTATCTGGACATAAGCATTGATTTTTTAAAACTTTTAACAAAGACCAGAAAACCCAAATCGGTCACAATTTGGTTAGTAGATTTTCAGAATAAGGATAGCATTACCCTTATTCTTACCCGGGAAAACAGGCAAAAAAAGAAGAGATGTTTAGACTGGTGATTTTTGTCAGGGTTTTAGTGGATAGCGAAAAGAAAAATTTCACAGCCACTTTTTCTTCCTGAATAGAAAGAGCAGTGAAATAAAAATCAAAACCATTACAACCCACAAAGTGAAATATCCGTATTTCCAGCTCAATTCCGGTATGTTTTCAAAATTCATACCATAAACCCCAACCAGAAAAGTCAAGGGGATGAAAATGGTGGCGACCAGGGTAAGGACTTGCATCACCTGGTTCATCTTAAAGCTAATTTCAGAAACATATAGGTCTTGAAGACCATTAAGCATATCCCGGTACGTTTCAGATAAATCCATTATTTGTATAGCATGATCGTAAAGATCCCGGATAAAGACCAGTGACCTTTCTTCAATGAACTGGCTTTCCGATTTTGAAAAACGTCCTATGGCTTCTCTTAAAGGATAGATAGATTTTCTGACTACAAGGAGTTCTTTTTTTAGCTGATGTATCTGCCCTTTTATGGTGTTATCAGGATTGATAAGGATCTTTTCTTCCAGGTTTTCAATGCTTGACTCTATTTCATCCAAAACAATATAATAGTGATCAGCAATAGTATCCAAAAGTGCATAACAAAGGTAATCCGTTCCTCTTTGTCGAATTTTTCCCTGGCTGCTATGGAGTCGTTGGCGGATACCATCAAACAAGTCGCTGTCGGTTTCCTGAAAGGAGATCAGAATTCCTTTTTTGAAATACACCCCAACCTGTTCTGTCTTCGTTTCCAGATTATTTTTGTCAAATTCCAGCGCACGAATAACTATGAAAATTCCCTTATCATATTCTTCAAATTTTGGTCTTTGGTGGGTGTTGGCAACATCTTCCAGAATCAACGGGTGGATCTCAAAGGTTTTACCAATGGCCTCAATCAATTGAGTATCATGGAGACCCCGAATATCATACCAGTGAACCTTTTCATCCAGGGATGGATGAAGGGTGATGTCTGAATGGTTATCAAATGTTTTTTCTTCAATATGCGCACTATCAAATTGCAAATAATGAATGAAAGCTTTATCAACCTTTCGATTGCCCACAAATACAACTGATCCGGGGGGCAGACCAATTTTTTTCCGTGGATGCTTTTTTCTCTGTTTTTTCATACCCTGATTATTGTTAGACGGCTTTGTTTTTATGCACCAAAGTTCTGTGTGGAAACGGTATTTCTACTCCCTCCTTATCAAATCGTTTTTTGATACTTTCGTATAGATCACAACTCAAGACGAAGCCATCAGGAGAATTTTTTGCCCATGCCCATGCTCTCAGATTCACGGAGGAGTCGCCCAATGTTATAACTCTGACGGGGACTATTGGGTCCCCAAGTTCCACTTGCTGCTGTGAGCGAGGATCTATGTGAAGCGGATGATTCAGCACTTCCTCTTCCATTATTTTTTTAGCCTTATCTATATCGCTGTCATAGCTGATCCCAATATCGATCCATTTGCAAATTTTGTCTTCAATAAAATCTGAATTGACAATAATTTCATCGCTGATTACGGAATTGGGGATCAATATTCTTTTGTTTTCAAAATCCCTGATGACCGTGTGACGCAAGGTTATATCCTCAACAATACCATTTAGTTCCCGAATTTTTAACCGGTCGTTTACACGGAAAGGTTTAAACAGAACAATGAATACACCGCTAATAATATTGCTCAATGCCTGTTGGGAAGCAAATCCTATAGCTACTGCAAGAATACCGGCACCTGCAAGTAAAGAACTTGCTAATGCACGCAAATTTGGCATCATGTAAATAGCTGTACTGAAACCAACTATGTAAATAAGTGCACTGATAGTGTGTCTTAAGAAAAGATAATTGGTTGGGTCATTGCGCATATCTGCCGTAGACTTCCGTATTAGGCGCTTAAAAAACCGGTTGACCAAAAAAGCTACCAAAAAAGTAGCTATGATAATGCCTATGAATATTCCAGAATATAAGATGTTATTCATTTGACTAGAATTGTTTGTTCATGAATCATATTTGCCTTAAGGCAGGAATGAATGGTTAATTCTTTTTTATAGTAAGGTCAATTGGGGCATCATAGTTTTTATGCTCCAAAACCTTGCAAGGAAGATTAAATCCATTTGTAAGTAAAACATCCTTTACTTCGTGGATAATTTTACTGCGAATAGTGATGCCCAGATAAGATGGAGACTCGGACCCAGCTTTCAGAATATCCACCCAAAACAGGACCTTAACATTAATGGTAAATTCCCCGATTTCAGAGACAACAACATTGGCTTCAGGTTTTCTCAATACTTCCGGTTGCCTGGAAAGATACTGCAAAATTAGTTCTTTTGCATTGGATACATTGGAAGATACATCAAGCCCAACAGAAAATTCTTGTCGTAATAACCCATCTTTAGTGTAGTTAACCACAATGTTTTTAATGATCATTGCATTTGGTACAAATATATCTTTTCCCTCGACATTCCTTATATGGGTGGTTCTTATATCCATGCCTTTAACAACGCCTTTATGACCACTCACTTCAATTATGTTCCCTATTCGAAAAGGGCGATTAACTGCCAGCAGCGTTCCCGCCAGGAAATTTTCGCCAATATCTTTAAAAGCAAACCCCAGAATGATTGCTGTAATACCTGCACCGGCTATCAAACCACTGACCATAGTCCCAAGGTTGAGAATGTCCAATGCAGCGATAAGCCCTAAAAGGTAAAAAAACCATTTCAAAGCATTCGTAGCAAAATTGGAAACAATAGTTTCTTTTCGCTTCGATGCATGCCTTTTTTTTAGAAATTTAAACAGAAAATGACCAAAGAGGAAGAAAACAAAAAGGACAATCCCTGCAACCAAAATCCTGGGAATCATCTCGATAAAGCCATCCCAGAAAAGAACAAAGGTTTCTCTCAATTTTTCATTCATGGCAGTGTTAATTTTCTATTTAATAATTCTACCTTAGAATACCTAAATGTAAAATTCGGCCACCGGTTTGATTTATCGGGCTAACACTTTTTCCGATAACAATACCATCCTGAGGCGCATGATATTCTTTGATCAGGTCTCCAAAAATATTTCTTATCACGGCAATCACTTCTCCTTTTTTTACCAAATCCGTGACCTTTGGATGAACAGAAAGAATCCCTCCGGTATCTGAATAAATCCAAAAAGATTTCTTGCAAATTACCGTTTCCTCCTCCGGTTCTTCAACATCACACTTCAACATTCCAAAATAATCAAGCAAGTTGTGAATGCCTGTCAAACCATCCCGGATCAATCCTTTTTGAAAAGTATTGGGGTTACCTACTTCTAAGGTAATGGCCGAAATCCCTAATTCGTCAGCGGCCCCCCGAAGAGTCCCGTCATTAGGCGGGTTATGAACTATGATCTGGGCATTTTGTAAGAGTGCCATTTTTCGAACAGTCTCATTTGCCATGTCTGCACGAATATAGTAGGAATTGACGCGTCCGTTACTTGCTGTATGGAGATCAATTAGATAGTCAAAGTCCTTAATTATTTTATTAACGATACGCCAGGCATATACCTGGCTGACATTACCGTCAGGTCTGCCGGGCATTATATGATTGAGGTCTGTGCCGTCGATAAACCTTCTTTTTTTACGCAATAATGAAGGTGCATTAAGGACAGGGACTCCAACAAGGGTGCCTTTTAATTCCTCAATATTAATCTCTTTGAACAGCCGTTGAATAACAGGTATTCCGTTAAGTTCGTTGCCATGTATTGCGGCTGTCAGGCCTAAAATTTCACCGTCCTTTTTCCCCCGAGCTACCAAAATGGGAATATGAATTGGCATCCCCATTCCGTCTGTGGAAATTTCAAGCCAATATCGATTTATTTCTCCCCTGGGGATTTTAGCGACTTCCAGTTTTTTGATTACCTGAACATCCTTATTTGATTCCAGTAGCATTTCTTTCTGTTTTCTTTTCTAAAATATAATTCCAAATAAGATCAGCAGCCTCTTTCAACAGGGGCCTTCCGGTTAAATTAGCAATTTGGGGTAAGCCTCCAATACTGGTAGTATTGATTTCTGATAAAACCCTTTTACCATCATCCCCAACCAAGGTATATATTCCATACATTACGATCCCCAGATTGGAAAGAACGGGGTCTATCCGCTCGATGATCTTCTCTTCGTCTTCATCTACTTCCGCATACCCTGAACTTCCTCCCATGGCTACATTACATATCCAGGAGCCGGCTGCCGGACGACGAAGAGAGGCTCCCATTATTTTACCATTGATCACGACAATTCTTTTGTCTCCCAGATGTACATTTTTAAGAAATTTGACACCCAGGTATTCAAAATCGGAATCCATTATTTTTTCAATGAATTCCCTAAAACTGACTTCCTCTCCACCTTCCCAAACGCGTTCACCATCGATTTTGATCAACCCATTGCCTCCATACTCGCGAAGAGGTTTGAGTATGATGGGGAATTTATTTTGTAAGGCTTCAATTTGTTCCACCGATTTACAGATCTCAAT
>QQUB01000946.1 GCA_008501835.1 Bacteroidota bacterium | reverse complement strand
TTGACAAGACGCCTGAATTTTTATACCGGCGGAGGTATTCATAAAGGGTGGATTTCCGTTCCGGAAAGTTATCCTCCTGTAGAAGACCCATTTGGTTTAACCCTTATCGCCGGGGTTGAATTTACCATTGCCAGAATTAACTTCTCCTGGGATTATAAACCCGCCTTTAACATTACCGGCGGTGAAAAACGTTTTTACAGTCAAACAGGTGTAAGTGTTCGTTATGTGATTAAAAAGCGCAAGGTCATTGATCGTAAGAAAAACCGTCGCAATAACCAAAAAAAGATCAACTGGAAGTTTTGGGAGCAGTAGTGGAAGCTTTTTTCAGCTTCCTTTTCTCCGTTTCCAAATGCCTTTTGATAAAATAGTAGGACTCTACCTGGGTCCTGATATTGATATCTGAGCAACCTTCCACTTTATAAGTATTGGTTTGATCCTCATCCAGTATCCTGGCCTTTACGCTGTCACAAAGCTGGATGTTGACCAGGTCCATGATTTGTTTTTTAATGTTTGCCTCATATACCGGAAAGGCTGTTTCGATTCTATGACTGAGATTTCTAGTCATCCAGTCTGCAGAGGATAAATACGTTTTGTCTTCTCCTGCATGGTGAAATATGAAAACCCTGGTATGCTCCAGATATCTGTCCACTATACTTATCGCTTCGATATTTTCACTGAGCCCTTTAATTCCGGGGACCAGGCAACATATGCCTCGGATTATTAATTTTATCTTAACTCCTGCCTGACTTGCCCGGTACAAATGGTTGATCATTTTTTCATCCTGAAGGCTGTTCATTTTCAAAATGATCTCAGCTTTTTTTCCTTCCAAAGCCTGGTCGATCTCAAAGTCAATAAGCTTTTCCAGCTGAGGTCTTAGGTTAAATTGACCTACCAAAAGATGATCAAATGTTTTGGTAGGTTTGACCTTGGTTTCCAGGTGTGAAAATACCCGGGCTACCTCATTGACAAGACGTGGATCACTGGTGAACAAACCCATATCGCTGTATAGTTTGGCCGTTCCCTCATGGAAATTACCCGTTGCCAGATAGGCATAAAGCTGGTCAGATCCGTTTTCCATTCTTCTAACTAACGCTAGTTTGGAATGCACCTTTAGTCCGGGCATGCTGTAATTAACAGTAACTCCGGCTTTTTCAAGTTTCTCCCCCCACTTAAGGTTAGCAGCTTCATCAAATCTGGCTTTTATTTCGATGAAGGCACTTACCTGTTTCCCGCGTTTCACAGCATTCATCAAAGCCTGCATAATCCGCGACTTGGAAGCCACACGGTATTGTACGATTTTGATGTGTGTGACATCCGGATCATCAGCTGCTTCTTCGAAGAACCTCACAACAGATTCGTAGGAGTGATAAGGGACGTGGTTGAAGTGATCCTTTTCTTTTAAGGCTTTGAAAAAGTCTTTTGCCTTTTCCAGGGGAGGATAAGGCATTGGAGGTTGTGGTGGATCTTTCAATTTTTCCAGACCAAAGTCAGGAAATTTAAAAAAGTCAGAGTTGTTGTGGTAACGACCTTCCTTCAAAAGGTCGAGATCATCTAATTCAAGAACTTCCTTCAAGCGGTCCAAAACCAATGGTGGCATTTCCCTGTCATAAATCAATCGGGAAGCAGGCCCTACATGTCGTTTAACCAGACTTGATTTAATTTTATTCATCAAATCACCGCTCCATTCATCATCAAGATATAATTCGGCATCTCTGGTCAATTTAATGGAGTAGGTTTCAATAATATCATACCCTGGGAACATCCACGAAATACTATGGCGTACGATGTCGTCCAGTAAAATGATTTGGTGAATTCCCGGAGCTGAAGGTAATTTAATAAACCTGGGTAAATGATCAGAAGGTATTTTTACAATAGCAATTTGCTTTTTTGCCTCCGGCATTCCTTTTTCCCGGATAAGAACCGTTAGGTACAAGGCTGCATTGTTGAGGAAAGGGCGGATTTTTTTACCTACCAGTAAGACCGGCTGCACAAAGGGTAACATATGTCCCTGGAAATAATTCTCTACAAATTCTTTTTGTTCTTCATTAAGGTCGAGACGCCTAAGGAGAAAGATGTTATGCTTTTCCAGTTCCGGAACGATTTCATCCTGAAAAATGGCACTGTATTCTTCTTGCTGTCTGTTAACGGTTTCCTGGATATGCTCGATGATTTCCTGAGGATCGTAATCCACTTGTTTGATCGTTTTTTTTCCACCTCTGTGCAGGTTTCTGTGGTTGGCCATCCTTACTCTGAAGAATTCATCCAGGTTAGAAGAGTATATGGCGAGGAACTTAATCCTTTCAAAGAGCGGCACCCTCGGATCCTTCGCCTCCTGCATAACTCTGTAATTAAATGATAACCAGCTGATATCTCTTATAATGGTTGGCGTTTTATTTTCAGTCATAATATATTTTCTATTCAGTGAAATAAAAATATTGTGGTTTTTGAGGACCCAAAAGAGCAAACATGTAAACAGAAACAAAAGCCCGACAAGGCTGAAGGAAAGCAGTCGGTCTTTCTAAGGACTGGAAATTGGGTGTCTTTTATACTGTTGCCAAATTAAAACTTAACAACCAATTTTCAAAATGAAATGGCAAATTTCGAACCAACGAAATGCAATTAGAAAAAGCTATTGAAAAAAGCCCAACCGCCACGGTTTAAGCTTGTATTTAATCAGGGTGAAATCCTGCTTTACCCTGTTTTCGCTTCTAAAAAATAAAATGCCAAAATGGAAAAGGTCAATGGATAGAGTTACCTGTGGATGTGATTTAAGGGATTGCCATACTTTTGCCATTGAAGCAGACCAATAAATATCCGCAATTACAAAAACACTGTCGTCATGTAAATAAGGCAAACATTGTTCGAAGTAGGACATGGTGGCTCCTTCCTGGTGATCACCGTCGAGGAAAATGAAGTCTACTTTTTGCAGTGAATTCAAAGCTTTGGGGAGGTTGTCCCTAAATGGGCCCTGCATTACCTCGATATTGTTCATACCCAGGTTTTTTAAATTATTGGACGCAACTCTTGCGGTATTAGGGCAACCTTCCATGGTTATGAATCGTGCCAAAGGTGCTGCCCCTGCCTGGTATAGTGCTGAAATGCCCAACGAGGTTCCGAATTCGAGCATGGTTTTGGGTTTGGTCATTCTTACCAGGTTGAATAGTTGCTTGCCCTGGTGGGCAGCAATAGCAGAGTTTTTGGCAAGATCACTTATTCTCCTTTGGGAAGCATCGGTAATTTTGGATCCCGCTCCATGATCTGTTATGGTGATTTTGGATGGATTGTTGAGGAGTTTCTCACGTAGTTTTTCGATAATAAAGTAAGTATAATAAACCCTGCGGTTTTCAACTACTTCTTCCATTAATCGGCTGACAAAAGGAGAGTGAACATCATGCCAGGTCCCGGCTCTGAGGTAATACCTGAGCCATCGCCGAAAAAAGGAAATATAAAAGGAGAATAACTTCATGAATCGTTTGGCAAATTGATTTGTCTGGACGTAATCACAAAACTGCATAATCAAGTTGGTAAAAAAGAAAAAATAGGGAAATTAGTTTTCAGAAGCCCTTGGAATCTTTATCTTGCCGAAGAATAAACCATTCAAAGAAATGTCATTATTCCAATTGCGTGGAAAACTGAATAAACAACAGAACATTATCCTTGGTGTATTGGGGTTTATCGTGCTCATTTTAATCTGGTGGATACTTGCTGAAAGCCTGTCTGAGCAACGGCCCATTGTGGACTATGAAACCCGTCCGCCATCGGCATTTGATACTACCGGAGTCCAGATTGACCGTGATTCTCTTTTTAGGGAAGACTCCATTCGCATTGCCAATGCAACGGAATTTGAGAAGGTTTACCCGCTGTTGCCTACTCCCGCAAAAGTCGTACAATCCTATCCGGAACTGGTTACTGAAGATCAACTGATGGACAATGCCCTGCATTCCATATGGTTAAACCTGAAAGGTTATTTCTGGGCCATTTTTATTTCTGTTCCCCTCGGTTTTGTCATTGGATTGGTGCCATTGTTTCGGGGGTTATTCAGTAAACAGGTGGATGCGATGAGATTTCTGCCCTTAACGGCATTAACGGGCCTTTTTATCATCTGGTTTGGCATTGAAGATCAGATGAAAGTCGCATTCCTGGCATTTGGTATTATTGTTTTTTTACTTCCTGTAGTGGTTCAGCGAATTGATGAGGTAAAGGATGTTTATCTCAAAACGGTTTTCACCCTTGGTGCGACGAATTGGCAAACGATCAAAACTGTTTATCTTCCTTCCGTATTTTCGGTTTTGATGGATGACATCAGGGTGTTGACGGCTATTTCCTGGACCTACATCATCATTGCTGAACTTATCAACCGGCAATTGGGTGTTGGAGGCCTGATATACCTGAAAGGCCGGCAGGGGCAAATTGACAAGGTTTTCGGGATACTCATTGTAATCATCATAATCGGTTTCCTACAGGACAGGTTATTTATTTATCTGGACCGCAGATTGTTCACCCATAAATATTATAAAAAGGCCTTGGCAGGTGCCAAGGAAACCCACATAGGTATTTATTTACTGCTGGCACTGTTTTCAGCGGCGGTGTTGGTTCCAATGTTTGTAACCAACCTACCTGCTTTTTTGAATAGTGCAGTGATCATTGTTTTCATTACTGCGGTGGTTATTATCTTATACGGAGAGTTTCGAATCTGGAGGTTTAAAGCTGAAAAGGCCGAGCCTGCCAAATAAATTTCCCAACCGGATATCCAAAAATAATTATGAGTATATTCAACGATACAGAAAAGGCGAATATCATCGAATTGAAAAAGGTGAGCCAAAGTTATGACGGAGGCAAATCTTACATCATAAAAGATCTTGATTTTATAGTTGAAGACAAACCCGCACAGGGACAGTTTGTGGTCATTTTAGGCATGTCCGGCTGCGGTAAGTCCACGCTTCTAAGGTACATCGCCGGGTTGCAACAACCTACAGCCGGGGATGTGCTTATCCACGATGAACCCATTAATAACAGCAAAAGGGTAGGGATGGTCTTCCAGCAATATTCCTCCCTGCCCTGGATGTCCGTTCTGGATAATGTTAGTCTGTCTCTATTGTATAAAGGAATAAATGAAAAGGAACGGCGGGAAAAAGCCATGGAGATTATTGAGATGGTTGGTTTGGCAGGGCATGAGCATAAGTTCGCTCAGTATCCAACACTTTCCGGAGGACAATTACAACGGGTGGCCATAGCCAGGAGCCTTTTAGCGAATCCTGAGATCTTGTTGATGGATGAGCCTTTTGGAGCCCTGGATGTAAATACCCGTTTACAAATGCAGGATTTACTGGCAGATATCTGGCTGAAGTTCCACCCGACAGTCATTTTTGTGACACACGACATTTCTGAGGCTGTTTATTTGGGAGATGATATTTATATTATGAAATCTGCACCGTCCCATTTCGTTGAACATATCCATGTGGACCTGCCTTTCCATCGCACCAGGGAGACAAAACGTGACCCGCATTTTGTAGAGTTGGTTCAATTGGTAGAGGATAAAATGGTGGAGGTTTCCAAATTGGGATAATCACTTTATTTGTTTTAAAAATCTGCATTTTTTTATTACCTTTCAGGTGATAGAACACCTTCTTTTTTTGACCTTAACTACCACCTTAAAAAAGCCTTTGATTTTCAGGAAAAGCACTTGCTTTTTCTTATCTTTGCATGTCTTTGTTTACCCCTGAATAAAGGGGGATGAACCTGATAAACTTAAAAATAAAATTTTATACCATAAATGCCTCCAAGTCAAAGAATTATACCGGTTAATATCGAGGATCAGATGAAGTCAGCCTACATAGATTATTCTATGTCGGTTATTGTTTCAAGAGCGTTGCCTGATGTAAGGGATGGATTAAAGCCTGTACATCGCCGTGTTTTGTACGGAATGTCAGAATTGGGACTGACTTACAATAAATCCCACAAGAAGTCTGCACGTATTGTGGGTGAGGTGCTTGGTAAATACCACCCGCATGGAGACTCTTCCGTTTATGACACCATGGTGAGGATGGCTCAGGATTGGTCTTTAAGATATCCCCTGGTAGATGGTCAGGGTAACTTTGGGTCAATGGACGGTGACAGTCCGGCTGCCATGCGTTATACTGAGGCAAGACTGCAACGGATCAGCGAGGAAATGCTTGCTGATATTAATAAAGATACTGTTGATTTTACCTTAAACTTCGACGATTCGCTTACAGAACCTTCCGTTCTTCCTGCCCGATTGCCTAATTTGCTCATCAATGGAGCTTCAGGTATTGCTGTGGGTATGGCAACTAATATGCTGCCACATAATCTTTCTGAGGTTATTGACGGAGTTACCGCGACAGTGGATAATCCGGAAATCACCATTGAGGAGTTGATTCAGTATATCAAAGCTCCTGATTTTCCTACCGGAGGAATTATTTATGGCTATGAAGGTGTAAAAGAGGGGTTTGAGACAGGTCGTGGACGTGTTATTCTGCGGGCGAAAACAGATATTCAGGAAGACAATGGCCGGGAAAGGATCATTGTCAGTGAAATCCCATACCAGGTTAATAAGGCCAATTTGGTGGCCAAAATTGCCGAGCTGGTAAACGAACAGAAAATTGAGGGGATTAGCGATTTACGTGATGAATCTGATAGAAATGGTCTGCGGATTGTAATAGAAGTCAAACGAGACGCCATGGCTTCTGTGGTGTTGAGTAAATTATTCAAGTATACAGCTCTCCAAAATTCCTATGGAATTAATAATGTTGCCCTTGTAAATGGCAGACCAATTTTGCTCAACCTCAAGGACATTATAGAGGAGTTCATCAAATTCCGCATAGAGGTTATTGTAAGGCGTACGCAGTATGATCTGAAAAAAGCTTTAAGTCGAGCTCATATACTTGTAGGACTACTGATTGCACTGGATTATCTGGATGCGGTTATTTCCCTTATCAGAAATTCTCCTACTCCTGCAGAAGCCAAAGAAGGTCTGATGAAAGGAGCGTTCATCGACGACCTGGATGCCTTTTGGGATAAGTTCAAAACCATTGTTGAAAACAGTCAGACAGATGAACTCGTAGTGGAAGAAGGAAATGTGCTTTCCGAAGAACAAGCCAAAGCTATTCTTGAACTGAGACTACAAAAGTTAACTGGTCTTGAAAGAGATAGCATCCGTGCGGAATATGAGGAATTACTGAAAAAGATCAATCATCTTCGTGCCATTCTGGAAAGTGAAGAAATGCAGCGTGGTATCATCAAGGATGAGCTCGCAGAAGTAAAAGAAAAATATGGAGACGAACGCCGTACAGAAATCAATTTTGCCGGTGGTGATATTTCCATGGAAGACCTCATTAAGGATGAAGAAGTAGTGGTTACCATTTCCCATCTGGGGTATATCAAACGTACTCCTACTTCAGAGTATAAAACCCAGAACAGAGGTGGAAGGGGATCAAGAGGGTCAAAAACAAGAGATGAAGATTTCATCGAACACATGTTTACGGCCACCAATCACAATTACCTGTTATTGTTCACAGAACTTGGTAAATGCCATTGGTTAAGGGTCTTTGATATACCTGAGGCAACCAAAACGTCCAGTGGAAGAGTCATTCAGAATATACTTACTATTCCAAAAGAGGATAAGGTAAGGGCTTATATCATTGTGAAAGACTTAAAAGATGAAGAATTCCTGGATAATAACTTCATCATGTTTGGTACTAAATCAGGAGTGGTCAAGAAAACGCCTTTGAGAGCATTCTCCAGACCAAGAGTGGGAGGTATCATTGCTATCACAATTAGAGAGGAAGACCAGTTACTGGAGGCGAGATTGACCAATGGAAAAAATGAAATCTTCATGGGTACACGAAATGGTCTTGCCATTCGTTTTAATGAAGAAGCCATTCGTTCTATGGGAAGATCTGCTGCCGGTGTCAGAGGAATAAGGATTTCGGGAAAGGATGATGCGGTTGTTGGAATGGTTTGCATTGATCCGGAAGATAAAGAGGTTTCCATATTTGTAGTGTCAGAAAAAGGAAACGGAAAACGTTCAGACTTTGATGACTACAGGTTGACGAACAGAGGTGGAAAAGGGGTGAAAACCATGCAGATCACGGATAAAACAGGTGCCATGGTGGCTATTAAGGCGGTGAAAGACGAAAATGATCTGTTGATAACCAACAGGTCAGGTATAATGATCAGAATGTCTGTGAGTGATGTGCGGGTAATGGGACGAGCTACTCAGGGAGTACGCGTAATCAGGGTAGATGAAAGTGATGAAATTGCTGATGTAGCTGTTGTTCCACACACAGAGGATGTGGATGATATTCAGCCAATGGAGGGTGAGGAAAACACTGAAAACAATTCTACTGAAGAATAATTTAACATTTTGATAATAGTTTTGACCAGGGTTTCTGCGTCAATGAAAGTAAAAGAAGCTTTAGCTTAATTTAATTCGAAAAAAAACTCAATTTATTACGTTATGAAAAAACTTATGTTAGCCTTATTAGCAGTTGCTTTTGTTTTTGGTACTGCTCAGGCTCAGGATGGAAAAAAAGCCTTGAAAAATGCAAGCAAGGCGATCGGGGCATATTTCCTCGATCAGACCAACAATAAAGACAAACTACAGGTTGCGGTTGATGAAATTGAGAAAGCAGCCGTTGGCACTGAAACATCCACTCAGTTTAAAACCTGGGAAACAAGAGGTAAAATCTATAATGAGATTGCTTCTCAGATCACTATCAGCCGCCAGTTAGGTACAGGTGGTGAAGCTGACCTTCCTACGACTCAGGATCCTGGATACCTGGCATATGAATCTTATGCAAAAGCCATGGAATTCGCTGAGAAAAAATTTGAGAAAAAGAAAGTGTATGAAGGCTTGCAAGCCACTCAGCAGAATTTGTATAATATGGGGCTGTATGCTTATGAGGACAAGAATTTTGACAGTGCAGTAAAAGATTTCAAAACGGTAATTGATGCCCACGATATGCTTAAAGCAGCGGGTGAAGACAGCACGCTCGATGATGAAGGCGCTTACCAGGATCAGCTTTATGTTACAGGACTTTCAGCTATCAATGCTGGCCAGAATAATGTTGCGCTGGAGTATTTCATGAAGATGTATAAGGAAGGAACCGACAAACCTGCAGTTTATGAATCCATTTATAAGCTGAAGAGTGATGGTGACCTTGCAGATGCCTATAAATATCTGGAGGAAGGAAGACAGAAATTCCCGGATGATGTAGGGTTACTGTTTACAGAAATTAACCACTTTCTGAAAGAAAATCGCCTTGATGAGCTGATTTCAAAGCTTGAAATGGCCATTGAAAAGGAACCAGACAACCTATCGCTATATTCTACTCTTGGTAACGTTTATGATAATCTTTACCAAAAGGCTTATGAAGAAGGAGATAAGGAAAAAGGTCAGGGGTACTTTGATAAGGCATTGGAATACTACAACATTGCCCTGGCAAAGAATCCTAA
>QQUB01000499.1 GCA_008501835.1 Bacteroidota bacterium | reverse complement strand
GCCGCATAACCTGTATCTCCGGACACGGCTGGTTTTTTGGCACCCGTACCTACGGAAGTTGTCCAAATGATTTCTCCTGTTTCGCGGTTCAGGCAATAGACCTCCTGTTTGCTTTCATTGGCTCCTGTGAAAAATAATTTTTCTCCCCAGATCACCGGAGAATTTTGTCCGGGGAGGGGGATAGCAGTTTTCCAGATTACATTTTTCCCTGAGGCTCCGTCCCAATCTGTTGGTGTATTACTTTTTGAAACTACTCCGATACCTGCGGGGCCCCTGAAATATGGGAAATTGTCCTTGCTGGCAGCGGGGGGAGGGGGAGCTTCTTCAACAGTTGAGGTTGCCGCTTCAGTAGTTCCCTCCTGAGCGGAGTCAGTAAGGGTATCACCTTCAGGAGATTCGACTGATATTGTTTCATTTACATCACCTTCGCTAATTGAGGCATCTGTTGAAAGGTCATTCACGACTATGTCTCCAGAGCTTACATCGGATTCGATAGAATATTCTTGTCCATTGCCGAGTTCATTAAACTGATTTTTTAAGTTGTTGGATGAAAGGAAGGCAAAAACAATAGCCGTTGCAAGGATTGCCCCGCCTCCAAAGACAATACCCCTTCGTGCCCTGTAGCTCTGGATCATTGTATCGTCAACACTTTCAGGATCTATTACCGGATCAATTTTCTTTCGGTATTCAATGATCTGAAGGGAAAGTACCATTAGTGCAACGAAACCCAGGAGCAGATAACCACCCATGCGTATTTGCCACAGGCTGGTAAAATAAGCTTTGCGGTACAACAGATCCAGCATTCGAATTTCCTCCCGTAATGCAGTATCTTCCGGAGTACTTTTCAGCCTTTCGACCATGTTGTCCATGACGACCATATTGACGGGATCTGCCTTGCTGGTCTGTAAATAATTGGCTATCAGTAGTACACAGATGAGTAAGGCAAAAGTGCCCGATATGACCGCGATCCTCTTCCATAGCTGGTCGCTTCCCCATTTCCTATTTTTATTATCATCTGTCATAGATTCGATCTGATTCACATGTTTTAATAAATTGGTTTTTCAGGTTATGTTAAGGTCTTCATGTGGTAATTCTGGTTTTCCTGATGATTGGATGACTGGATGAGTTGGATAATTGTTGTCAAAAACACTATCATACCATCCATTTATCCAATTATTCATTTATCCAATTTTCCATCCATTAATTCCTATGTATCTATATTTCCATTTTTTCTTATCTAATTATATCACTATTTAACCGGACAATAATCAATACACCTTGCGCAGCTGTAGCAATTGCCCTTATTGGTCAGATATTCATCCCTGTATTGGTAAATGGTCAGTTTTGAAAGTGTCAGTCCCAAAACAAGACCGATGAACCCTCCGATAATCCAGCTTCCGACATGAAAGTCATGTACAATGGAAGCAGCTTCTTTGTACAATTCTTCAATCGGGGTTCCTGAAGCCTGGAAGGTGGTCACCTCTTCCGGAAGTTCGGTGATTTGTGAGTCATCAAGAGTCATCATTTGTTTGGCAAGCCTGACTTTGAAATTTACATGGGCGAAATCTTCGTGATATTTTGAAACGGTCCAGCCGGTCAGAACCATTAGTAGAGGGGTTATAAAACCATAGACCATCAATTTCTTCACCAGTTCCCGATTATCGCTTTTTACCTCAAGGCCTGTTGGTTTGTCGATCGCATCATAGGGACAGGCATTTTCACATAACTTACAATTGGTACAGCTTCCGTTGGCAATGGACAGGTGTTTCCAGGAGAATCGGCTGACAAGATTCAGCAAAACACCATATGGGCAGAGAAATCTGCAGTAGGGTCTGGCGATAAATACACCTGCCAAAAGCAATAAACCTCCGACAGACAACATCATGAACGTTCCATTTCTTCTGAAAAATCCAACAAATGGGTCGTATCTGCAGACGATAAAGTCGGTGCCTGTGGCGGCAAACAATAAGGCCAGTCCCAGGTATAGAAAAGGAATGAGTCCCAAAAGGTATCTCAACCAGCGTTTTAGACTTACCGGGCGAAGGGCGACCAAATCCTGTATGGCTCCGAGTGGACAGACTCCGGCGCAAAAGGTACGTCCGAAGAAGAGGGTATATCCTAATGGTGCAATAAAAAAGATAATTGCTGTCAAAGGGATATTATACTCGGGATTGAAGATCGCCATGGTGACATTTTGTAGGGATCCCACCGGACAAATACACCCTTTGCGATAAAATCCGAAATACAACAGACTGAATATCGAGATCCAGAAAACTGCCCTTCTGGATCTTTTTTTGATGATGACCCAGGTTATCAAGGTGAGTGTGGCCAGGAATATGATGATATCCAGGATCTCGTAAAAAATTGGTTTGGCCAATGCGATCTGGGTTTCCGGAACCTCATAACCGGTTTCAAATTCCGGGGCAGGGAAGCGCTGGCCAAACAAGTTGATGGCGACGAGTGAAATAACCAGTAATAATATGACTTTGAAAGATCTGTTCTTCATCGTTGTTTTGTCAAAGTGTATTCATTATTCAGTCAATATCAATCGGTGATCTTTAATTCTTCAAAACCTTTCAGCAGGTAGGCGGTTTCCGGCTCAACTCTGCTATAGGCCTCAGCCGGGCACGACCGGGCAATGGCGCATTGGTTACAGTTGACACACAGGTCTTGTCTGACCTGCAGCTGAAGAGAACCGTTACCAAATGCTCCGCAGTTTTGCACACATTTGCCACAACCATTACACAATTCCTCAATGATCCTGTATTCGAAATAGGGTTCTTCCACATAGGTCCTGACAATAGCTCCGGTTGGGCAAAGCTTATTCTCTGCTCCGGTTGTCAATTCAAGGGCTCCCGGGCGGAAAAATCCACTGCACAGATCACAATAACCGCACATGTCTGTAACATGGATACATTTTACCGCTGAAGCCTGAAGTACACATTCGGTTGCACAGTTGCCACACTGAACGCATTTGGCGGGATCCAGTTGCCAGATGGTCTTGCCCTCTACCGATCTGGAGATCAGGCCAAAGCCTATGATGCCGAGGCCAGCTCCGATCCCTGTGCGGATCCCTGTTTGGATAAAATCCCTCCTGTTGATTATTTTGTCCTTCTTCATGATCAAGATGATTTTGAATCCGTTCTTTTGAGGATGCATACCCGGTCGTAGGCATCCAAAATGTAAATCAGCCCGGTTTTGTCAGTAGCCATATCTTTTACAAGGTTTTTATTATGACCCAGTTGAAAGTCTGATTCACCCTTAAAACTCCCGGCCGCAGCTACAAAACTTTGAAACTGACCTGCAGGGCTGAATAGTTTGACCTTGTCTACACCTTTTTCATAGGTTACAAAACTGCCGTCTGGCAACAGGGCCATATGTACAGGGTTGCAACAACCTGAGAAACCAAAATTTTCAAAGGAAGGCTCACCCCATGAAGTGCGCAGTTTTCCATCGTTGGAGTAATTCTCTAACCGCACATATCCTGGATTAACGACCCATAAATCGTTAAATCCTCCTGTTGCTATATCAAAATACAGGCTGGGAATGATGAAGCCCGGCGACTTTTTCTGAGGGTCCTTTTTGCCGAATTCCTGTACAAACTCCCCGTTGATGGTATATTTCAGAACCCTTTTACTGATGGCATCTGCTCCGTAAATGAAATCATTATCTGCAGCAATGGAAGTAATATATCCATTGGAGTTAAAAGCTTCCCATTTGGAGATTTGAGTGCCATTTAGAGAATATTGAGAGATTTGTGGACCGAAGGCCAGGTAGACATGCTGGTCGGTTACTTTTATGCAATTGGCTGTGGAATCAATGGCAAATTCCATGATCTTTTTACCGCTACTGCTGAACACAGTCACTTGATTCTTACCACAAACAAAAACCTGTTGATTTTCATCTACAGAAACTCCTGTGAGGTCTTTTAATCCTGTTTCGATGACGTTGATTTGTTGATAACCGATCAATGCAGGGTCTATCATTTTCATTGCCCTTTCCTCATCATCAGGGGAACAAGTGACGGTATAGGATGGAGTTTCCTGAAAAAGGTCTCTGGCGATCAAAATTACCGCCAAAAGCACCAATACCACCGAGAATCCTATTACGAATTTTTGTTGCATCTTTCTTTAATTTAATCCAGGTTTCAGGGTTTAAAAATTCCGAACCAGCAACCAGTAACCAGTCTATTCATTTGCTCTCATATCCACGCACACCATTTTTTTTGAATCCCGGAAGATCAGTCTGCCGTCTGCAATAGCCATTGGGGCCCAGGAATCATCTCCTTCGATAACCTGTGCTTTGTCCAAAACTTCGAATGTTGATGTGCTAAACCGGGCTATGGTCAGTTCCCCTTCATCATTCATGATGTAAAACTTATCATCAGCAATGATGTATGGCCCTAACCCGAACCTTTCTGTCGTACTGCTGGTCCATAGGATGTTTCTGAAGTCATCAGGGTTACAGCAGACAAACTGATTTCGGGTGGTTCCGGCGTCCTTGGTTTGAATGTTGAAAACATGACCATCTTTGAATAAGGGGGTTTGTTGTTCAGAGGCCATACCTTCTGATGGTTTGTAAATCTGCAGGGTCCGGGCTGAAAAACTTCCACCGCTTTTATTGATTTGGACAAGAGCACTTCCGGCCCCGTAGCCTGCTGTGACAAAAATCCTGTTGTCGCCAACATAAACCGGTGATGGTACAATGACGTTAGGAGTAAAATCCTTGATGGTCCACAGTATTTTCCCTTTGTCACTTTCTTCTGCGGAGACACCGCAGAGACCGCCAAGCGCATTATAAACATACATTTTCTTTCCTGCTATGGTCATGGGAACTACTGAGGAATGGGACATTCTAAGGCTGTCCGGATTTGGAGTCTGCCAGACAATTTCTCCAGTTGTACAATCTATGCCCATTAACAAGGCGTTTCCTCCAATGGCCAATACTGCGACGCCATTGTCGATGATAGGGCACTGGCCGGTATACCAAAGGGGTTCTTCCGCCTTTTGATCTTTAACCAGGTCCATTCCCCAGAGAAATTCACCGGAAGTTGCATCGCAACACATCACATGACACCGTGGCCCCATAGTAAGGACAAACTCCCCATCAACTGCAGGAATGGTCCTGGACATGCCATGGTTGCGTTTTACTGGTACACTGTACCCGCGGCGCCAGAGCTCCGTTCCGTCAACCAGGGAAAAACAGCGAAGGATATCCCGTTCTTTTCTTTCATCATAATCAAGAACGTAAACCCTCCCTTCATAGATGGCAACTCCGGCATGGCCTTCCCCCAGATCTTTTTCCCACATTATTTCGGGGCCAGTGGCAGGCCAACTGTCAATAAGTTCCACATTGTCTTTAGCGATATTGTCAAAATCAGCACCCCTGAAGTTGGGCCATCTGCCAGTGAGGGATGGATCAGGAGCGTTTCCAAAGAAGGTAAAATGTTCACCTATGATCACTTCACTACCCAATGAACTGGACCTTGGAGGTCTGTTGTCAAGTCCGGGAACAGCTTCGGTAAAATTATGAACAGGATTGTAGAACAGCCAGAACAAAAATATGCAGCAACCAATAATAATGGTTGTCAAATGGATGTAACGTTCTTTAATATGTTTTATCGATTGCTGCATAGTCTGTTTTATAGACTTGTGAAAGCTACTGTACGACTTTCACGCAATACAACTGTTGCTGATCTCTGATTAACAATTTACCATCAACCAGTGCGATTGGGGCCCAGTTTTGGGTTGAACCGCCGTTTCTGGATCCCCTTGTCCCTTCCTTCAAACCACCTTCCTTCAATAATTCCGCTGAAGCGATCGGTTTAAATCCGGATGGATCAGGTTCGATGAGGTAGAGTTTTGTTCTACCGTCTGTGGCCAGGATTAATCCGTCCGCCAGAATCATGCTGCCTTTATCAAAAGCAGGTTCCTGTCCGGTTTTCCACAGTACCTCTCCATCCATATTCATGCAAGCAAGGCCATCACGTTTATTATTCGTTGAGAACTGTGCGTAGAAATGGCCATCGTGAAAAACAGGAGGCTTGGTATGGTCACCGAAATCATTGTGTTTGAATAATTCTGTGACCCCGAAGGTGCCATCTTCTGCCTTCTCTATCTCTAGCATTACGGTACCCAGTTCGTATCCTCCTACCACAATAACCTTATTATCTCCTGCGTCCAGCGCAAGAGAAATAGGTAAACCATTCCCATATTCGGCGTATTCCCATAATTGCTTTCCAGTAAGCGGATCAAGCCCGACAATTTTTCCGTCCTCTGCCAGTGGCTGACCCCATCCACCTCTTTTTGCAGCCGACACCATGATCACATGAGGCTCTCCGGATATTTCAATTATGGTGGGACTGACATAACCGGTTTGTCCGAGCGAAGGCGTTTTCCACACTTCTTCCCCGGTGAATTTATTGTAAGCCACAACGCCCACTTCAAGCGTTTGAGAGGCAAGGATTACAAGATCTTTGTAGATTAGTGGACTTTGAGATATAGCCCAAACTGGGAAACTGCCTGGTTCGCGGGAGGAAAATCCACCCGTCGATCCGAGCCCCGAAGGGCCACCATAATCCGTCCACACATTTTTGTTCCATACCGGCTGGTGAGAGTTGATATCGATGCAGTAAACATCTCCGAATGGTCCGCAAGTGTAGATGAAATTTCCGTCCAGTGCAGGTATGTTCCTGGATCCCGGGAACATGACTTCCCCTGCAGCATCATAAGTGAATTTCCAGAGTTCCTTTCCGTTGGACAGATCAAAGCAACGGAGTATATCACCCACCTCGTCATCTCTGTCAAGCAGGTATGCTTTTCCATCTTTGGCAACAGGTCCTCCAAAACCGATACCCAGATCAGCGGTCCATAAGACCTCCGGGCCTTCAGCGGGCCAGGTACGTAAAATATCTTTCTGCGGAGAAGTATTGTCCCGATCAGGGCCAAGGAACTGGGGCCAATCCTGGGCATAGGTAATTGATGTGAGACCCAGGCATAAGATTACCAAAAGTAAATGTTGGATTTTTTTTGTTTGCCGTACGCATCCTTCCATTGTATCAATGTTTGATTACTTAAATCTAAAGCTGTCAAGGCTATGCTCATGGCTTTTTGGCCAAATGAGCTTCAGATCTAGATCATTGGTGCATACTGGGTGTCGTGGGAGCCTTCGGTTGCGTTATTAAGGGTGTCCATTTCAATTATAAGGACCGAAGGACTCATTTTTGGTTGCATGGCCGATCAGACAAGAGAGGATCAGTGGATGTCCATGATCTGACCAGGCTTATTTGGATAGGTTAACCAGATTCAATCTCTGGAGGGCACTAAATAATTACCTTTATTCAGAGCTGTTTTTCTGGTAAAAATTTATTGCTGTAAGATACGAATTTTTCTTATTTTATTTTGGAAATTATGGCCTTTTACACGCTGTTAACATATATAGTTTTTTCAAAATAATTCTTTTATCGAAAAGCCTGGGGTGAAACGAGTAGAGCGCAACTTACAACTGGAATTTTAACGATAAAAATTTGACTCGAGACCAAGTTTGAGGCATCTTTGCAGGACGATACTGTTGATCGCCTTTTACAGGCTGAAAAGTATTAACTCACCAGGAATGACATAACCTGCGACAATTCGTTTTGAACACCTCAATTTTTCCATGCTATAAGTTTCATTTGGAATACTAACATTAGAGTATGTTTAAAAATTTTATTCGAAATTTTTGTACCCCATAAAATGTAATTGCATTTCGAGGGGAGGGATGGATGAAATGGAAGAATGGATGACTGACTGATTACATTTCCCGGCACTACGTACAAAGCTTTTAGCTCGGGATGTCACACAGCTCCATATCCAATTTTCCAACTATCCAATTTTCCGCTACCGGCTGCAATACTGTTTGGGTAATAGGTTGATTTTCAATAATTAAAAATTTAAACATGCTCTTATATTCTCTTTATACGCATTGAAAAAATAATCATGAAAAATTTTCTTTTTTTGCTCGCACTATTGACTCCTTTATTCTTGTCCGCACAAATGAATATTCAGTGGCGGGGAACGGATCGCACAGGAGTTTACCATGAAGAAGGTTTATTGGAAAAATGGCCGGAAAATGGCCCGGAATTAAAATGGCACTATGAGGATCTTGGAGAAGGTCATTCCTCTGTGGCCATTGATTCGGACAGAATTTACCTTACCGGCCTAAAAGGCGACCAAGGCTATATTTATGTCTTTGATTTGGATGGAAATTTAGTGAAAAAAAAGGAATACGGCCCTGAGTGGAGCGAAAGTTATGTGGGGCCGCGGGGGACGGTTACTATAAATGATTCAAAGATTTATCTCATTACGGGTTACGGCGTTTTGTATTGCCTGGATCATCAATCTCTGGACCTCATTTGGAAGCGGGACTTTCTGAAGGAATACAATGCGGAAAATACTAAATGGGGTATCAATGAGGCACCTCTTGTGGTAGGAGATATGGTTATCGCAACACCAGGTGGAAAAAAAGGTAATCTGGTTGCTTATGATAAGAATACCGGAAAAACTATTTGGACATCCGCCGGAGAAGGGGATAGGTCGGCTTATTGCTCTCCACTTTATATCAGTGATCAGGAAGTACCCCAGATTGTTACTCATACAGCTGACCATATCATCGGTGTTGAAGCTAATACCGGAAAAAAACTATGGTCCTACCCACAACCCAACCGCTATTCTGTGCACGCCAATACACCGGTTTACCATAATAATATGATCCTTTGCACCAGTGGATATGGTAAAGGTTCTGTAATGCTTCGATTGACCGATGGTGGGCGTAATGTGGAGAAAGTTTGGGAATCAGATGAACTGGACAATCGCATTGGCGGAATGGTTAAAATCGGCGATTATGTCTATGGGTCAGGCGACAGCAACCGCTACTGGTTCTGTGCCGACTGGAAGACCGGCGAGATCAAATACAAAAAGGGCGGATTTGGTATGGGAAATATCATTGCTAACGGGGATATGCTCTACTGCTACACCGACCGCGGTAACATGCTACTCGCCAGGGCCACTCCTGAAGAATTTGATGTGATCAGTAAGTTTCGGATCTCCTATGGTAGTGCACAACACTGGGCACATACGGTGTTGTATAAAGGGCTGATGCTGGTGCGGCATGGGGAGTCGTTGGTGGTTTATGAGGTTAAGTAGGAGATTAACTTGAAGCGATGTAGGTTTTCTTGAGGTTCTTGTTGTGTTCCTTATGAATTTTTTGGATGGGTAACCAATTCCAAAAGGGTTCCTTATTGTTTTTGTATAAGGAATGGAATTATAGTCTCCCAAAAAAAGCCTAATTTGGAGATTCATTAATAAATTGAACACATGCCTTTAGAAATCAAAGAGCTCATCATTAATGCCAAGATAAACGACGAAAGTGTGGAAAAAATTCATAGTGAAGGAGATGCCATTAGCATGACCCGCAAGGACCTAAAAGATTTGAAAGACCAAA
>QQUB01000606.1 GCA_008501835.1 Bacteroidota bacterium | reverse complement strand
AAAGAACGTTTGCTTCAAAAGCTTCCCATTAAGGGTATCGACAAAAAGACACTAATGGGAGATGTTTTTTGGAAAATGACAAATGTCCAACTTGAATTACCCCTATATTGGGATACTCAAAAAGTTACTACGACTTTTTTGCACAATACTTAAGACAACTTAATTGCACTTAGCATCCGTGACAACAAGGAACAAATCCTGAAGCCCCTGGAACCTTTTGGGAACATCGTTGAGATCAAAACTGATCACGATCTCACGGGCCTGCCTTGCTTTTACGGTCACTTTGTCGTTGCGTTTTTGTATATCCGTCTGAAAACCAGTGCCTGAAAATCGAGCATATGCAAGGTTGTCCATTTCTTTGTCAAGTGCCATGTTCAAGTTGTCCATTTCTTCCTTGGCCTCCCGCATTTTCACCAAAAGGCTATTTTTCTCTTCTTCCAGATCTTCAACACTTGTCAGAAGTTCTTTTTGGGAATCCAACAACACCTGAATCTTTTTGGACAAACTGTCTATTTCAGCAGATGACTTTTTGGTGGCATTTTTATTCAAACTGCGAAGATTACTGATAAGCTCCTCTTTCTCGCTGATCTGCTGCCGGGCTTCTTCAATGGTACCTTCCAGGGCCTTATAGTTTTCTGACACCTCCTGGTACCTTTTTTCAAGGTCCGAAACCGTAGTTGTAAGGGAATCCCGCTGTTCTTCCAACACCCCGACATTCCGATCTAGTTTGGAATTGGAATTACTCAGGTAAATACCCCATCCAAGTGCCATTAATAACAGGACCGCGGCCGATCCAATGATCGCAACTATATTATTTTGTTTCAGTTTCATGGTTTTATATTTTTAATATTATGAAATACACTTACCGGACAATCTCTTGTCAATTGTGTGATTCAATTATTCTATGAATTTGTTATTTGTAAAGCTCGCTTTGAACCATAATTACAGTGCAGCTGGGTGCCCTATATTAGAAAGACCGGAAATGCAGAAGTGGTCACATTCAAGTTAGGTGTTTTTAACAGATATTGCAAAAGTTTTTCCGGGCATTGGCAAAAAAAAACAATACCGCATCAGTAACATTAAAAACCTGGGAATTAACCATACATATAGCGCCACCGTTTTCAAAATGAACTCCAGAAACTCGGAAAAAAATTACAAAGGGAATATGAATCAGGGAAAAATTCAATTTGATTATGGTATGAAAACCATCAAATTAGGTCAATCCATCGAGGAGGCTGAAGCGAGGCATATCATTTCCCTGTTCAGGGAGAACAGGCATTTTTCAGAAGAAAACTTTGTTTCGGAATAAGGGATCTCAAACTTTTTCATCTTAATTTCTAAAAGTAACATTTTCCCAAGGCGATGCCTTTGCGCAAGCCCTAGTAGGAAGGTAGAAGGCATTGCCTCGTCTGAGAAATTACAGCCGACTAAAGTCGACGCTACAACTCGTGCCTCACAACTTTCAACTCACAACCTTTTCAAAACCTAAGCTCAAATCCCAATCTCGACTGCAGACTGTGTACTGGAAACTGAAGACTAACCCACCCAATTCTCCCGATCCAGACTCCGAAAATGTATCGCCTCCGCCAAATGACCAATCTCCACTTTCTCCTTACCGTTCAAATCAGCAGCTGTTCGAGCCACTTTCAGAATGCGATCATAAGCACGAGCGGATAGCTGTAATTTTTCCATTGCCTTTTTTATGAGTATCTGCCCGGCAGCATCAATCTGACACACTTCGCGCACCATTCGGCTGGGCATCTGAGCGTTGCTGTAGATATTTGGAAGGTCTTTAAAACGTTCGGCCTGCATTTCACGTGCTTTGAGTACTCGTTCCAGGATGGTTTTACTGTCTACTTCCGGGCGTTCCATGCTTGCAAGCTCATCGAAACTCACAGGGGTCACCTCTACGTGAAGATCGATACGATCAAGAAGTGGTCCGGATATCTTATTTAGGTAACGACTGACTACCTGCGGGCTACAGACACAGTCTTTCTCTGGATGGTTGTGGTAGCCACAGGGACAAGGTTGCGTTGCATAGTTGTTACTTTTGTTTTAAATCGAAAAGACCAGTAAATCCGGCGTATCCAGAGGAATTGAATACTTTGGGCGATCACCTTCGAAAGGTGCGCCTAGATAGAAATCTTTCTCAACCAGATGTGGCAAAACTTCTTGGAGTTACTACTGACACAGTTACAAACTGGGAGTTAAATCGAAACCAACCAAGGGCAAAATTTGTGAATAAGATTATTTCTTTTCTTGATTATATCCCATTTCGGAATTTAATCAATGATACACTTAGTGAAAAGACAATAGAACAAGGTCTGAAATCTCCCACATAAGTAAAATATTTAAAGCTTTTTCATACCAGCTTTTTAGACAATGTGTCAGGGGGCTTAATTGCCGGTTTACTCTAGTTTAGATTGGTTACAATTTACTGGTCACTGGTCAGGACCGTCTGATTGGGCGAAATCCTCACATCTTTCTTGATAATATTATTGGAGCCGATTCATTTTTTGATATTGTTGATTCGGCATAATCAATTGAATATATCAAATATATAATTGCAGATCTGACTAACTTACTCAACTTAAGCACTTTTTTCTGTAAATCTGAAGCGGTTATCGAATAAGACGACTTATCTTCACTTTCATACAAACGAAACTCAGGAGTTGGACCATTCCTCTTTACTTTAAGGGACTTATGTTCTACAAAGTTTCTTATCAAAGCGAGCTCTTTAGCCTGTGGTTCAAGTACGCTTTGAAAATCGTCCTGTTTTTCAAAAAAATCTCTGCTTAGCCAAAAAAGTCCCCTCAGCGCCCAATTGTCAGAGTCTTTAAAAAACGGTTTTAGTGTTCTTCTATCTTTCTCAAACCAAATAGTACGGAAAGTAACCTTTGAGTCAGGAATCTCTAAATTCCAATACTTGTTGATTGTAAAGGCAATTTTATCTAAAATTGAGTATAGCCCCCTTAAGGAATATTTGAGTAATTCAGCACGATGTGAAAATAATAAGTACTGATTCGTATCTAATAAAACTAAATCACGGTCAGGTATACTATCTTCTTCTCCAGAGTCATATTGGAACAGAAAGTACCTAGCAGAAGAGTACTCTTGCTTTATAAGATTTATATAATCAATAATTATTGGCGGATCTTTGATCTTTACCATTAGTGAATGAAGATTTAAAACATCATGGCTAGCAATAGTATGCGCCCCAAGGTCATTTATAGGGTTTATGTAAAGCCGATGTCTTAAACACCATAATTGATAATTTCTAGCAGGCTCATAGCTTGACAACTTGAAATCATCTAAAGTTAAAGTGCTTTTCTTGAATTCATCAGATAGTATTTTTTCTATATTATCTAACAATTCGGTAAATCCTTTTTCTGCATCTCCTTCTAATAGAGTGGGGAAATTAAGCGCATGCAAAAGATAGGTTCTAGCTTTATGTAAAAGAATCGCTCTGTGATCTTCATTATGAGTAGCCCTAGCATAGTAAAACAGTGAGTACCCTTTATTACCGATAGCCATTGGAAAACCTTGTATAATTTGGAGAGCACAATCATACATCTCAAGCGCATCAACAAATCGTCCAATGTAGCTAAACGTGTTTCCCAGATTTGTGTATATTTGACATTGTCGTTCTCTTTCTACTTCTGAAAAACCAACAGATTGTATCGCCTTTCGCAAATAGAAAACTTCTTTAAATAAAATTTCTTGATCAAATTGCCAATCATCTTTCTTACCTGCTCTGGAGAGTTTTCTTATATAAGAATATCCGTTTGAAACATTATAAAATACTCTTGTAATGAGTTTTTCTGACTCTAGCTCAGTAACTATATTTTCAGCGAGTACAAGTAAGTGCTCTAAAAAAGGTACTTTACCCTCATCAAAAGCCTTATCTAAATTTTCTCCTATGTAATCAACCTGCTGGGCTTCATCTCTTGATCGCAGATTCTCTATTGTCAATATCATAATACCACTTTATATTCATTAACCTTATACCAGTCTAAATCGTTCCAACTACAAATTCATTGGCGAAAAGGATCATTTCTTTTCTAAGATATGTTCCTTTTTAGTTTGAAGGTGTCCCTCTACACAAACCGTTATTTTATGCAAAGCTCGTAAGTGGGAAAACACAAAGGATAGTGGCTAGAATGATTAGGACTGATGCTTCAAATTTGAGAATAATTGAATTGGATCCAAGGAGGCCGAAAAATAATACATTAGATAAAATAAAGGCCTTTACTATTGCTGTAACTTGGGCACCTAAATCAACGTAAAATTGTCCTTATTGCAAAGCCAATCAAATTTTGACACACTTCATTTATTACGCTCTTATTACCAAAATTAAATTTTACCAACTCTAACGCTAAATCCCAATTGAACAATTCTTTTTATTGTTAAATGCATGGTAATTAAAGTAAAAAAAGGCAAAATATTTGATAGCAATCCGTCTCTTTGACTCATTAATAATATAAAATACTCTATATCGTTATTTCGTAAGGTAAGATCATCATTTAAAATTAGATTGTCTCCTCCAAAATCTTCTTCAACTTTTATGTTTATCCAATTTCTAATATCTTTATCCGAGTTCATCAATTGTGCTGAAACAGTAGTCTGCATCAATAAATGACTAGTCAATTGAGAGCCAGTATATTTTTTGACATGATAAATATGATCAGTACTCAAAACATCACAAAACTCTATTCCATAACTATATAAATCAGTATAGTATAACTTTCTATCCCAGCATTGCCCATTAAGCTCCACTGCAATTTGATTGTTGAAATCTTCTTCGCTATCAACACCATTCCACGGTGTCAGAAAGTCTACTTCTACTTCGTATCGCTGGATGAAGCTTCTAAGGCTAGCTAAATAATTTTCATCTATTACATACCACTTCCCTTTAAAAAATATAAAGTTTTCCTCTCCTATCAAAAACTCTACAAATAAGCACCTGAAAACAGGCCAGGTTCTTACTACTTCAGAATCTTCATCAAGCACAGTTATTTTTCGATATTTTAAATAGCCAATGGTTATTTCTTTGGTTTCATCAACACTTTCATAAAAATCTTTAATATTCAACTCCAACCTATTTGTTGCTTTTGGAGTTAATCGATACGTAAATAAGTTATCAAGGTTCTCATAGTCTATCAAAAATATATCTTCAGATCTTTCTCTAATTAGTCTGCATAGTTCTTTATCAAGTTCTGAAATAGTTTCTTTAGCTTTTACTCTTCTTGTAGAAGTTAGCCTCTAAAAGTTTTCATCATTTATTGATAAATTATATTTTGATACGACATCAACACAAACTTCGACTATTTCTTCTATGGTATTAGGGCAGGGCATTGAATAAAATTCCTTTCCCTTTATTAATGTTCGTTTTCCGTTCCTGTAAAAGTACCCTGACAGTTCTGTGATGTTTTCAAGATAGGTATCTATGTTAAAATTTTGTTTTGAAGTAGGTACTGTTGAATTTCTGTTGTTAGTTAACGGATTATGAGCAAGAGTAAATGATTCAATTGACTTTGTTTGATTGCTCAACATATTTTGAAATGCGACACCCAAACCAAAATCTGTTTCAATATTATTTCTATTTATATTTGCAACAGAAGTTCCGAAACAACAGCCTAAAATTCTACCATTAATTTTAATAAATAATATTGCTCCAGAGGATGCGGTTTTTAAATCTTCATATTCAAATTCTCCAAACTTTTTAACTATATCGACCCAAGAGGGGACTGATAGTTCTGACTTTCTTTGATAAAGGAGTGTTTCGTTAGCAATATTTCCCGTGAAATTGGTTTTAGATAGGTTTTTTCCTGTAATTAATTCTTCAGGGTTTAGTTCTACTATACTATCATTGAATAAGCATATAGCAATTCTTGACTTTGGCATTTATTTTAGTTTTGGTTATTTGGCATATACAAATATAGTACATATATATTGGCTATATTATTAATAATCGACCTTATTCCCGATTTATATATCTATGTCGTCATGTATATTTCGAAATAATTCCTAAAGTATATGGTTAGGACATAAAAATATTCTGTTTATATTCAAATCCCTTAAAACTTCAGTATTATACCCAAACAAATAAAACAACCAGAAAAATTCAAAAGGAGAAATTAACATGATTGGATATACTGCTTCAAATTTAAGTCGAATAGAATTAAGGGGAATATGGATTTTTTAGTTATTCTTGAGTAATAAAATAACTTTTAGTGTAATTTGTATAATTCTTAAAATTGAATTAGCTTGAAAACCATAGAAGAGAACAGCATATCTCTAATTAGAACTTTCCAAGGTGTTATAGAAAGTCTAAATACAAGAGAAAAATACGAAGCTTCGCCTCCTCAAGGCCCACCAGAGACCTGGGAAGTCATTTCTACTGACGATCAATTTGATGAGTTAAATTTAACTACCTTTGGAGAGGATAGAATGCATGACAAACCATACGTTAATTTAGAACTCCTTAATAAAGAAGAAGTAAATCCGAAAAAAATCGAATTTCCCACAGCAGAAACCATTTCTGACTTAAACATCTGCGCAATTGACGGAAGTAATGAACGTGTTGAAAAAGGTGCCTTCTTTTTTATTTTAGCAAGAGCCGCAATAGTCAATTTCAGGTACAGCAAAGAGGGGTTAAGACCATACTTCTATCAAAAACTTCGAGATGCTAGTGCTGTTACTTTAGCTGATTATAATATTTTTAATTATGATAGGTTGAATATTTCAACTGAATACAACCTTGAAGAAAATGAAAATGAAATAAGAAGATATTTAAACAATAATCTGACTGAACCATTATTTATTAATTATCAAAGAAATAAAAACAATAAAAGTCCTAGTTCTCATGCTGTAGGGTGGGGTGTAAAAATCATGCAAACTTTAGAACTAATGAGTCTAAAAGATGTTAAGACAGATCAGAAGTGTGTATGCATAAAGGATGGGCCTATTTTTTCTCCCAGCGTCTCAGCAAAAGATACGATTAAATTATTAAAAATAATTAAAACTTGGGAAGATCAAATTCTTGTAGGTTGCTCAAAGAGAATAAAAGATTCTCGACTCTTAGTTCAATTGCTTTTAAAAAAAGGTAAATTAAGAAAACACTGGTTTGAAAATCAAAACATAACAGATAATACTATTCGTGGTATTAGTTCAGATTCAATTATCTTGCCCAGAATTTTAAAACCAGGGGAAAGAACCCCTTTGATCATAGGAACTCCGATAGCTAGACAGAAAATAGTTGATCCTAATTCTGAACAGAGAGGTGATTCTGATTTCACACCTATTTCATGTTATTACTTAAGTAGAACTAAACCTCATACTTATCTTAGATTAGAAATTCCTTACTTATTTTATAATAAGAATCCACATAAGGTGGAAGAGGCTATTAGCATTGTTGCATGGCAACATGAGCTTGGGAGAATCGCCCCTCTTGTCCAGATTCTTGCGGATAAAAGGTGTAAACTAACTTCAGAAAAAATTATCTTAGAGCGTCAGACTGAAGCAGCATTAAGGGAGAAGCAATTAGAATTTTTACAAGATTATTAAACTATGATTAAGAAACAAAGAATTTATGCAAAGCCTTATGATGACATTAATTCACCTTTCACCGTTGATGAAAGAGGTGCTTTTGCTGAATTTATTATCCAAAAACCTGAAGAAATTAATGAAGGCCTTTCGCTTGGTGCAACAGTACTCACTTTTGATCTTAAAAGAGAAGGAAAAAAATTTAAACCCTTTTGGATTGCAGGTCGAATAGTAGGTCTTAAAGCTATATCTCCCTTCAACCCAGATAGAGAAAGCATGTTATATCAGGAGGATGAAACCACTAGTCCATATGTAGTTTTAGAACAGATCCCTGGTGGGCCACACCACCACCAACCTATGGTGGTAAAGGTTGCATTAGATTATGAAATGGAAATCCCCAAAGAGTTTGAAAATGATAATATTGTTAGTAACTATTATATTTCTCCTATCCAAAGGCCACCATCTTCCTTTAGTAAAATGTTCGTTCCTGAAGTTAGAGATAGTTTTGAAAAAGGTGAACCGACACTTGACAAGATTTTAAATATCAAGCGAGATGGACTTGTTTTAGGAGCTGTTGGCTCAGGAAATGTTCCTTTTCATAGAGGTGAAAATTTTTTGGTTTATAAATGGGATGTCCAGGATTTAGAGAATAAGCATATGTTTATTGTAGGAGAAAGTGGTTCAGGTAAAACAGTATTTTTAAAAAATTTAGCCTTTGAACTAAGAAATTTAAAAAGATCTAATGGGAAATTCTATAACAATAGGGTGATAATGTTAGATGTCCAGGGTGATATAGCTCAATTATTACTTCCTGAAATAGATAAAATAACTTTAACCCCTAGAATATCCTGGCAAGGAGATGCAAATGAATTAGAGACCAGATCTTTTATTACTTCAGATTATATACATGAAAGATTAAAGCCCTTAAGATTAATTATACCTATTAGTGAAAGCAAAAATTTGTCAAAGAATGCTTCAGCGCTTAAAATTTTGTGTGAGAAAAAAGGAATTGAAGTAGAAGAGATTGGATTAAGGCTTCAAGATTTAGACAAACCTTCAGATGTAGAATATTTAATGAGGATTAGCTCTCAGCAAGCTGTACTTATTCTTGACCAATTTGCAGAACATTTCAAAAGTGAACAAATTCCAGTCACTATTGAAAAATTGAGAAATTCAATTACGAAGGTTCTAAATGATCCAAAAAATAGAGGAAAGGCGACTATAAAAAATAAAATTACTGGTACAGAATATCTTCGATCCTCATTCGGAGCAGCTCAAAGAGCCCTTGATGCTCTGGGGAAATATTTTGATTATGACATAAAATCTAATACCCATTCAAAAAACCCACTGGAATTATTTCGGGAGGAAGGAACTTCAATTTTTTATCTTGCAGATTTAAATCATGAAGAAAGAATTATGTGGGAAATGCAAATTTTGAAGTGGTTTAATCAAAACAACGACACATTAAATGAAAAATTAAACAAAAATGGGAACGAAGGTGAAACTTTTGTTTTCTTTGACGAAGCTCACCAAATAATTCCTCAACGACCTATGGGAATAGCTAACAAAGATGTATTTGACCGGTTAAGGTCAAATTTTGAAAGATTATCACGTGAAGGTAGGAAGTTCGGTATAAACCTGATATTAAGCACCCAGAGCCCAAAGGATTTACACGAAATTGTTCCAGATCAATGTCCAAATAAGGTGGTGATGAAAATAAATCCAAGGAACGCAGCCTATGCTCATTTATCTCCAGAACTTGCTATGATTGCTAGTAGGTTCAACTATGGTCAATTTTGGTTTCAGAGTCCCTTTAATGGAACACCTAATTGGTTAAGAATCCATAGCTTTGCTACGCCAATACCTCATATTTCTGTCAAAAAGTTTTTTCCAAAAATTAGAGAACTATCTAAAAAATCTTAACTCTTCGAGAGAATATTTAA
>QQUB01000037.1 GCA_008501835.1 Bacteroidota bacterium | reverse complement strand
TGCAAGTGGCAAGAAGTGGAGAAAAATCACAGATGGTGTGGTTCATGAATATGTGAATGGTGCTGAGTACGTTGACGGAGAACTGCTTCACCTTATGCATGCGGAAGGTCGGTTTATCCCAGCTGAAAATCCTGGCGAAGATGGCCGTGTAGAATACTGGCTTAAAGATCACCTTGGCAACACAAGAGTTGCCATTGCTGACTTGAATCAAAATGGGTATGTGGACCTGGATGATCCGGAAACAACTCAAGATGAAGGGGAATTGATGCAGGAAAACCATTACTATCCGTTTGGATTGGATCATTTGGGTAACTGGGTAGCTACTGTTGGGCCTGAAAATGATTACCTGTATAATGGGAAGGAGTGGAATGAGGATATTGGTTGGTATGATTATGGAGCAAGGTGGTACGATCCGGCGATTGGAAGGTGGAATGCTATTGATCCGTTAGCAGAAGATTATTATCCATATTCTCCTTATAATTATGTGATGAATAATCCAGTGATGCTTATTGACCCCGATGGGATGAGTGCTACGAGTACAGATGTTCGAGACAATGGTGATGGAACATATACCGTAGTTGGTGGAGATTTGACGGATGGTGATAAGGGAATTTATGTTGTTGATGAAACGGGGAATCGGACTGGTGAGAAGATTGGGGAGTCCTTAACCATGTATTCGTTCTACAATGCTGACACGCAGGATCCCGAAGATCAACAAGGGTGGAAAGGGGTTATTGATGTAAATTCAACAGAGTCTGGAGATTTGGTTGGAAACTTCATGAAAGAAGCAGAAAACATATCTATAATATCATATATGCCAAATGCTACGGACGGAAAAGAATATGATTTTAAAAGAGGAGGTGATCCAGAAAGTAATGATAGGAATTTTCATCATAGAGGATCATTATGGGGTACAAAAGCAGATGGAACAAAAGTATATGGTTCAGCGAGAGATGCAGGTAATTTTGCCGCAGGTTATATTGCTGGATTAAAAGGCTTAAGTTGGGGTGCAGCGAAAGCAGGATTCAATAGCTTAGAACTTGTTAAGAGTTTTCATGTTGAAGGCCAACAAAGTACTTCAGCTCAAAAACTAGGTCATAATAAAGGTTATCCAATTGGTAGACAGAGAGCAGCGAAAAAACAAATCAAAAAATCAAGAGGCTGGCCTACTGGTCTTTTAAAGTATTAATTATGGCTAGAAGAATAAAAAAGTCATTGTGGTTAGGAATAAGTTTATTGTTCTTGGTTTATTATTTCAGTGACTATAAAAGGCATTTCATTTATAATGATGACAAGACTAAATGTCTAACTATATGGCAAAGGGCAAGTGGAAATTGTTTCTTAATTCCATACCCTTATTATTGGCCTTGGAAGCCAAAAACTAATTATATTGTGACGAAAAATCACCGTAATTATTTTGGAATAATTTGGGAACCAAAAGATTCTTTTAATTATAAATTGTCAATTTATAATTCTTATCAGGTTGAAAGGTTGAATCCACTGGTAAAGGTCTATGGAAATAATGACTCAATGCTTTTGGAGCATAATTTGTTAGATTATATAGATACAGAAAAAGGTCTTAGAGAAAAAAATGAAATGTACACGGAAAAGAAAGACCAGTACAATTACAAGTATATTGATGTCAATAGAGTTTTTGGGATTGAAATTTTTGACTAATTTTATCAAGATGACCTAGACATTTCGCTCTAATTGATCGTCAAGGCTTATAGCCTACCTTCCTTTGGTCAGTAGGTAAACTTTGACTGAGATGTGCTTGCGTAGCTTCTAGCTCGTGCATTAAGGTTCACACAGACACAGAAAGAAAGCTCAAGCGGCTGTCTCTTTATCGGAGGCGGCCGTTTGTCATTCTATACATGGCCCGGTAATGGCCAAGCGATACACAGGCCCGATATCTCGGACTGGTAGTTGTCGCGTCCATTATGGGCTGTGAGGTGGGATATGTGAACGCTAATACTACATCAGCTTATTCCAATGGAAAGCCTGAATAAGCCTGGAGAATAATTTATTATTATCAAAAATTTTATCATTTTAATTATAGAATAATCTTATTTTTGAGGTGAATTAAAAAAACCAAAAACAATGATGAAACGAGATTTTTCCTTTTTGATTACTCCTGCTAAATTTTCCTTCTTTTTTCAAAATCGCTTTTTTTTATTCTCGATCAAATTTTTCATCCTAAGTGGTTTGATTATTTTCATTTTCACTTCATTCAATACACCTCAAGTCGATCAAAACTTTAGATCAAAATTTTTGTCTTATCGTGATTTACCTAAACCGAACCCTGTATATTTTGGTACTTGGGAAAACATGACCAGTGGCGTTGCATATGGGACCGTTCATACAATTGAACCTGATGATCAAGGTAATTTATTTGTAGGGGGTAGTTTTTCTATTGCTGGTGGACTTCAGGAAAGTTATTTTGCTAAATGGGATGGAAGTTCCTGGGGAACCAGCCCAGGTGCTACTGCTGGTTTTGGTGGATGGATTAATGATCTTGCCTGGGCTAATGACGGCAACCTCTATGCTACCGGAGATTTTGAATCAGCCTGGATACTTGATGATCTCGGCCATATTGCAGGGTCGAATAATGGTGGTAAACATTGGTATGCTATGGGGGAGGGCTTCAGTTATTTAGGATTAATCCTGATGACAGATGTTTATGGCAGATTATATGCTGGAGGACATTTTGGAAGTGCTGATGGGCAGTATGTTAATGGATTAGTTCGTTGGCATGAAGATCACTGGGAAAATTTTGAGCCATCCATGTATTTTGATGTAAAAGGCATGGTTGCTGATAAAAATGGTGTATTCTACGGTGCTGGATATTTTTACAGCAATGAATTAGGTATTGATGCTTCACATGGTGTAGTTAGATATGATGGCAACGAATGGATACATTTTGGCGAAGCTGATCATATCATTGCAGATATTGCTTTAGATACGGCAGGAAATGTCATTGTTGTGGGTACTTTTTGGAATATTGATAATGTTGAAGCCTACCATATGGCCAAATGGGATGGAGAAATTTGGCAAAGTATAGATGTTCCAGCTTATTATCAACCCGAACAAGTAATTGTAGATGGGGATAATAATATATACATCGGTGGTAGTAAACCTGGAGATAGTGGATTTTGGGATGGTTTTGTGATCCGTTGGAACGGCCAATACTGGGAACAACTGGGGCAACCTTTTAACTATCCAACAGTGGACATAGCTATTGATGCTGTTGGCAATCTTTATGCTGCTGGTAATTTCGATAATAATTCTTTATACCATATTGCTCAATTTAGTGAACAGGTTACACCTTTTCCAGCCTATCCACCTCAGGTTTTAGTTAAAGATGAAGATTTAGAACTTTCTGAAGATATTCTGGTATTTCCTAATCCTTCAAGTGGAACTATAAATTTAGAATCACCAGAAAACTTATCTGAGATTATAATTTTTGATGTTTCCGGAAAAGAAGCCCTTAAAATTAATAAGGTCACCAATGAAATAGACGTGTCTGGTCTTTCACCCGGCATTTATTTTGTACATCTGAAGCAAAAAGATAAGAGTACAATAGTGAAAATCGTAGTGGAGTAAAGAAATTTCCGAACTAAAAAATCGAATTTATGAAACACCAAAAGTTAAAAGCATTCACATTGACAGAACTACTCATCGTTTTAGTCATCATTGGCATTTTGATGCTACTGGCACTTCCCAATTTGATGCCACTCATCTCCAAAACCCACAGCATTGAAGCCCAGCAAGCTTTGACAACCATCCAGAGACTTCAAAAAAGCTATCATCAACTGCATGTAAAATATACAGATGATCTTTTAGAGCTTGGCTTTGAACAGGAAAAGACAGTTTTGGAAGGAGGCCCTGCTAAGTATATTGTAGAAATCACCAACTCCGGTCCAACCGGATTTTCAGCTAAAGCAACAGCTGTAGTAGACTTTGATCAGGATGGTAATTTCAATGAATGGGAAATTACCCAGGAAGGTGTATTAAGGGAACTTGTCAAGGACTAAGGCCAGGGACTATGTGGAAAGAATTGACGTTTTATTCCCTGATACTTTGTCTATTGGGACTAGCTTTTCAGGATTTCAAATCCCGAAAAATTGATCTATGGCTTTTAATAGTCATGGGCTTTTTGGTTTTGATTTGTGCGGGGTTAAATAATGATTTAAAAACAACATTAACTCAAACAGGAATCAATCTGGGATTTCTGGCTATTCAATTGCTATTAGTCAGCCTATATTTTTCCATGAAAGCTGGAGGCTTTGTCAATATAGCCGATAAATATTTAGGTTGGGGAGATATTGTGTTTTTAGTACTGATTACTCCATTATTCTCTCCTCTGAACTTTCTGTACTATTACTCGGCTGCTCTTTTTATTACACTCACTTTTAGCTTTATCTATTTTATGATTTCTCCAAAACCTGACAAAAAAATTCCATTAATCAGTGGGCTGTCTCTAACCCTTGTTTTGGTATTGGTACTCAGTAAATTTCTTTCCTACAACTTGTATACTGATTTCCTTTTCTAATCCGATAAATCAATGAAATGAATATTACCGATATATCCACAGCGACTCTTCAATCTATCAGTGCCCTGCAAGCCTGGCATTACCGGATTATCCCATTTGAAAATAATGGAAATGGGATGCACTTTTATGTAAGCGAAGGAAATAACAACGTTGAGATTATCGAAGAATTGGAAATGCTGTTTGGGACAACTATACATTTAGAATCAACAACGGATGAAAACATTCGAAGAGCTTTAAATCAGTATTACCCAAAACCTCAACAAACTAGAACAAAACAAGCTGAAACACTAAATCAGTCAGGAGATTTTCTGATTAAATTAATTGAAGAAGCCTCTGGTTTAAGAAGTAGTGATATTCACCTGGAACTTTATGAAAATACAGGTCGAATCCGCTTTCGAATCGATGGAAAACTGGTAGAACGCTATCAACTAAAAAAAGAAGATTATCCGGGGCTTGTCAATAAAATTAAGATCAAAGCTAATCTGGATATTGCCGAAAAACGCCTTCCCCAGGATGGAAGGATCTTTTTTAAAAATGCAGAGTCCAAATTTGATATTCGTGTTTCAAGCCTTCCAACTTTGTACGGAGAAAAAGTTGTGATGCGTCTTTTAAGTACAGATCATGCCAATATTGAGATAAATTCCCTGGGATTTATTGCTGAAGAACTAGACTATTATTTGGAAAGTATCAAAAAACCCAACGGCATTGTACTTATCAGTGGTCCAACCGGATCTGGAAAAACAACTACCCTTTATGCTACGCTTCAATTGCTCAATAAGACTTCCCGAAATATTCTGACTATTGAAGATCCGATTGAGTATACACTGGAGGGAATAAACCAGGTACAACTTAAAGAGGCCATCGGACTTGACTTTGCCAGTGCCATGCGTACCTTTTTGCGACAAGACCCGGATATCATCATGCTTGGAGAGATCAGAGATAAAGCTACTGCCTCTATGGCCATCAGAGCTTCTCTGACAGGTCACCTGGTTTTATCAACCATTCACACCAACTCCGCCTGGGGAATTGTTGCTCGTTTGATAGACATGGGTATTCCTCCTTATTTGTTAGCAGACACCTTGAATGCTACCATTGCCCAGAGGCTGGTTCGAAAGCTATGTCCTGATTGTAAAAAGAAAACTCCTTTTGATAAAAAGGAACTTCCCAGGAATTACAAATTACCTGAACCGATGGAATTTCACTACACTTCAGAAGGTTGTGAGGCTTGCCTTTTCACTGGGTACAAAGGACGTAGAGCAGTATATGAAGTGATCGGAGTTGATGAAACATTAGCTCATCACATCAAGGAAAAAGATCTGAACGTAAAGAGCATTTTAAAAGAGAAAAACTACGCTTCTTTATCTGATAATGCCTTCATGGTTTTCAAGGAAGGGATCACCTCACTTGAAGAAGTTTACCCAATACTTTCAGCTAATCATTATTAACTTTTTCACCGTAACAAAAACACCTAAAATCCAGTATAAAAATAGACTAGAAAACAACATACTATAAAAACTGAATAATTTGAAAACTACAACACTCCACCAGTATTTAATGGACCAATTGAAAAAAGTAAAACACTGCAGTTGGTACGCGTTCTTGATGATATTTTTCTTGTTCCCTGCTCTTTCACATGCTCAGGAAACAGGACTAGAGAGGCTTGTCGATATTGATACTCGCCTGGAAATATTAACTGATAATGGTGTTGATTTGGAACAGCAAGTTACCATTGCTCTTAATGGAAGTATCCAGGAGTTAGTATCCTTTCTGGCAGAAAGCACTTCTCTCAATATTGCCATCGATCCACAGATAAAAACCCAGGTCTCGGTTACTTTCAACAATGCTAAAGTCCGAGACATCATCTTTTACCTATGTGATACCCATTCCCTGGATCTTAAACCTAGTGGGAATATCGTTCATTTAATCAAATATTCTCCACCAAAAAAGCCTGCTCCACCAAAAGAATCTGGAGTAAAGTTTGATGCTGCTAGTGGTCTTTTAAGTCTAAATTTGAAAAATGATACCCTTCAAAGCGTTATTCAGCACATTACTACTCAGACCGGTCAAAACATAGCCATTCAACCAATTGTCAAAAATCTGAAAGTAAGCGCTTATGTTCATGATCTTCCCTTGGAAGCTGCTCTTGAACAACTAGCTGTTAGTAATAATCTAGATATAACCCTCACTGATGATTACTACTTGATTGGAGAAAAAGGGGATGAATCTACTTTCGGTGAAAATATTGAAAGGAACACCAATCCAAATGGAGATGGTCTTAATCTTTTTATCAAAAAGGTTGGAGCTGAGCATTTGAATATTCAAGCTGAGCAAGTAGATGTCCTTGATCTAATTCGGGAAGCAGCTTATGAACTTCGTATCAACTATTATGTCCTGGCAGAAGTGATGGATGGTTCAGTTGGAAGTGCTAGTAATAGAAACAGAAGGAATGGTCAGGAAGGAGGTAATTCAAACATTTCTGCACCCAGCAATAATACGGTGAGTCTTCAGGTACAAAACACTACTTTTAATGACTTACTCAAATACATATCCAAAAATACTGATTACACTTTTGAGCAATCTTTTGGCACATACATCATCGGAAGAAGAAAAGCAGAAACTCTTCGTGATACCCGTATCTATCAAATGCAGTATCGTTCTGCTCGTGGAGTGATTGAAATGATTCCTGAGATTTTGAAAAGTAATGTAATTATTGATTCTCTTTATGAATTAAATAGTTTGGTGTTGAGTGGATCAAAACATAACATAGGCGAGATCACCAGTTTTTTGCATAGTATTGATAGAGTTGTACCTGTAGTAATGATTGAGTTGATGATTGTGGATGTTCAATCGGATAAGTTGGACGAATTCGGTGTGGAAGCAGGAGTCCGGCAGGGAGGTAAAGAACCTGGAGGAGCTATCATTTCCTCTTCACAGGATCAAGGAGGCATTGACTTTACTTTAAGCCCTGGTGCTATAAATCAGGTTTTGGATCTTATCACCGGCACAGGACTTGTAAACCTTGGTCAAGTGAACACTAATTTTTACTTAAGTCTTAAGGCTCTGCAAGCAGACGGAATAGTTGACATCAAATCCACTCCCAAACTATCCACCATGAACAGTCACCCAGCACTGTTGAGTATTGGACAAAAAAGGTATTATCAGGAACAAAGTGTCAATTACCCTGGTCTTGACAGGCCTATTCCAGTGCAGAGTGCTATTTTCAGAGAAGTGGAAGCCAACCTTTTGGTAAACATCAATCCTATCATTTCAGGGGATGATCAGGTAACATTGGAGATCAGTTTTGAACAATCAGAATTTATCGGAGAATCGGATTTAAACGCTCCCCCGCCCCAGGTTTCCCGGCGCTTTGAATCGATGATCAGGGTAAGAAATGGAGAAACCGTTGTATTGGGAGGTTTGGAAAGAGAAGTGAATGCAAAGAGCACTCGTGGTGTTCCTTTTTTGAGTAAGGTCCCAGTCATCGGATGGATGTTTGGCAAAAAACGAAAATCCAAAAACACCAATAAACTGCTGATCTTTATCAAACCAGTAATTGTCAACTAATTCTATGTATCCATTCTTGAGAAAAATATTGGATAAATACGCTGTTATTGCAGCTGTTCATGTTCATACAAGAGCAGATGGAACCCGGAATTTCAATTTGATTATACTGGAGCAAAAAAGACATGAGTTGAGGATTTCAAAAAAGGCCAGCATTTCTGACATACAAGAAATATCAAAAGAAATTCCTCCAAACACGCCTTTATGCGTAGTTATTTCAGGAAAGGGTGTTCTACAAAAATCTATTCCTAGTGAAATTAGAACTGCCTCCAAAGGGCTAAATTCAGTTTTACCAAATGCATCAGTAGATGAATTTATAGTACAGATAATGGAAGGTTTTGAAAATAACTGGATAGCACTTGTAAGAAAAGATTTTGCTGAGCAGTTGATTGGTGAGCTTCAAAAACAGAAACTATCGATCATTTCTCTGGATATTGGTGTAATGAGTATTCATCATATCATTCCAATACTAAAAGATAAAACATCCGTTTTAGATATTGGAATTAATGAATTAGTGCTGTTGGATAATAAAGTAGTTGCCATTCAAGCTCCATCGAGTGAAGAAATAAGTACTCTTGATATTGGAGGAGAGAAAATCGAATCTATCTATGCTCTTGGGTTTTCAAGTGCTTTTAAAACTATTCTACATCTTGAAGGTGAGGGGGTAGGAGTTGATGAAGTAACTCAGTTAAAAGAAGAGTATTTATATAACAAGCTTTTTAGAAAAGCAGGTATTACAGGGTTAATCACCATCTTTTTTTTACTGCTCCTGAATTTCGTGCTATTCAGCTATTACAACAATAAAAATGCGGAGTTAAACAGCAAGCTTGGCTATCGGCAATCACAACTTATTGAACTACAAAGTCTCAAAGACCAGCTCAAACAAAAACAGGAATTCTTTGATCAAAATAGTGTTGTAGGCAGTTCAAAACTCTCCTATTATGCAGATCGATTGGCAGCAAGCCTTCCTTCCGGAATTAAACTCAAAGGACTGAATATTTTTCCCACAACTTCCACAAAGAAAAACGATGAAGACAAGTATTTCCGATTTGATACTAAAGCCATTTTTATTAAAGGAGAGTCAAACCGAAGTAATACACTAAATAAATGGATAAGAGAGCTTGAAGAATTGGAGTGGATTAACACAGTTGAAGTACTTCCCTACTCTGAAAGCAACAAAGGCCTAGGCGAATTTGAACTTAAAATTATTATTTCACAGTAGGGCTTACTTCTTACGTTTAACTGACCAGGTAGTTCCATCGGATTTTAATAAAATAGAATCTTTGTGCATGGCTAAAAGTTTAACACCCTCAATGTTCTGATTGAGTTTCATAGTGTGTGAAGCACCATTAATGTCTACTCTAACTCGAGTTATTTGCTGACGTTCATCAACAGAATATCCT
>QQUB01000068.1 GCA_008501835.1 Bacteroidota bacterium | reverse complement strand
GGATTTTGATAAGATTAAAGCCCTTTTGCAAATGAGTCCTTCGAGCACCAACATCCAACCATGGCACTTTATCATTGCCGACACCGAGGCTGGAAAAAAACGAATTACCAAAGGTACACAAGGCTTTTACCAGTTCAACACTCAAAAAGTAGTGGACGCTTCTCATGTCGTTATCTTCTGTGCAAGAACGAATGCCGATGAAAATTACATGCAACACCTGCTGGACCAGGAAGAGAAAGACGGTCGTTTCCCAAATGAAGAAATAAAACAAATGGTTTTCGGAGCTCGGAATATTTTTGCCGATATGCACCGTTATGATTTCAAAGACCTGCAACACTGGATGGAAAAGCAGGTTTATCTTAATATTGGCAATTTTTTACTGGGAGTTGCGGCTATGAACATTGACGCTTTACCAATGGAAGGGGTAGACTTAAAAGCGCTGGACACAGAATTTGGATTAAGGGAAAAAGGATTTACGGCAGTAGCTGTCGTGTCCCTTGGGTATCGCACGCAAACAGATTTCAACTCTCCTGACAAAACACCAAAATCAAGATTGCCTCAGGAAGAAATTTTCACTATTCTCAATTAACCACATAAATTTCATGGACATGAGATCTATACTATTTTTTGCACTTTTGGGTATATTAACTGCCTGTACAGACACAAAAGTCACCTCCGAAAATCCAACAGAGTCAAATGGCCAATCCAGTTATGAACTCGTTTTAGCTTCAGAGGTCAACTGGGAAAAACTTAATCCTGCCCGCGGCGATAAAAGTCCACAAGCAGGCACACTTTGGGGCGACCGCAAAGGAAGCGTTCCAACCGGATTTTTAGTGAAGTTCGTTGACGGGTTTTCCTCGCCTCCCCATATTCATAATGTTTCTTACCGGGGTGTTGTGATCAATGGCCTCATTCACAATGACGATCCTGATGCTGCAGATATGTGGATGCCTGCCGGCTCTTTTTGGACACAACCGAAAGGCGAAAATCACATTACTGCCGCCAAAGGTGAGACCAATATTGCTTACATAGAAATTGAAGCAGGTCCCTACCTTGTTCTTCCTACAGAAGAGGCATTTGACAGTGGAGAAAGGCCCGTAAATGTAGATGCTTCCAACATCGTCTGGATCGACCAGCCGGGAATATCTACAGCTACTAAGGGAGCACAGGTGGCATATCTTTGGGGAGAACCACAGGGCAATCAATTATATGGAACATTGATCAAAATGCCTGCCGGCTTCAAAGGTAAAATACAAAGCGTAGGTTCCTCTTTCAAGGCTGTAGTAATTCAGGGAGAACCACAGTATTTCCTCAAAGATGTATCAGAAGTCAAAACCATGGAACCAGGAAGTTACTTCAGTTCAGCAGGAAAATCAGCACACCATCTCTCCTCTGACCCGGGAATGGAAAGTATTATTTATGTCCGGACCGATGGAAACTTTGACATTCTATCATCGCAATAAAAGCTCTAGCAAACTAATTAAATTGAACACCCCCTTTTGGATCATTTAAGGAAGCATAAATTTAAAATGAAGGACTTTGAACAAATAAATAAAGGCTATAATCACGTTTTTCAACGGGAGCAATTGAGTATCGGTGTTGTTATTCCTATTGAGAATTATGCACAAAGTCCGATACCGAGCATGAAAGATCATGTGAAGCGGGTACAGCTCATTGAACAAATGGGGTTTAAAGCATTGTGGATAAGGGATATCCCGTTTAATGTCCCTTCGTTTGGGGATGCAGGACAATTATATGATCCTTTTACTTACCTCGGTTACCTGGCTGGGCAAACTTCAGCAATCACTCTTGGAATTGCCAGCATAGCCTTGCCTCTTCATCATCCGCTGCATGTGGCAAAATCTGCTGCCTCGATTGACCAGTTATCAGACGGAAGACTTATTTTGGGCGTCGCTTCCGGAGACCGGTATGATGAGTACCCTGCTATGGGCATTGAGTATGAAAAACGAGGAGAACTGTTCCGGGAATCGTTTTCCTATATTCGTACTGCACAGGAAAGTTTTCCCATTTTGGATTCAAATCACTTTGGGAATCTGAAAGGACATATTGACGTACTTCCGAAACCGACCGCACACAAAATTCCAATGTTGATGACAGGCTTTAGCCGGCAAAGTCTGGAATGGAATGCAGAAAACACGGATGGCTGGATGTCCTATCCTAAAAATTTGCAGCACCAGTATTTCACCATCAAACAATGGCGAGAATTGGTGGCAGAAACGTCTGATTATGACAAGCCGTTTATGCAGCCACTCTATATTGACTTACAAGAAAACGATGATTTCAAACCCCAGGCAATTCCTTTAGGTTTTAGAATTGGGGTCAACTATTTGAATGATTATTTCAACGAACTTAAGGCAATAGGCGTAAACCATGTTGCAATTAATCTTAGATTTAATTCCATGAAAACTGAAAAGGCCCTGGAACGCCTTGCTGAAAAAGTTTTACCTCAATTCCACTCACTCAATTTTACCACAGAAAAAAAGCAACAATATGAATAAAAAGACCATAATAATAACCGGCAGCACCGATGGAATCGGCAAACTCGCCGCCATAAAACTTGCCAATGAAGGGCACGAAATTTTTCTACACGGACGAAATGCAAATAAACTCAAAGCCGTGGTTGAAGAGATTAGAATGCTCACCAAAAACGAGCATACTAATGGATTGGAGGCAGATTTTTCCGATTTGGATGCTGTTAGGGAAATGGCGCAAGAGATCCTACAGAAAGTATCAAAAATTGATGTGCTGATCAATAACGCTGGAGTATATAACAGCCCAGTTGCCAAAAACCAAGATGGCCTTGACATGCGTTATGTTGTCAATTACCTGGCTCCTTTTGTCCTGACAAATGAATTGTTACCATTGCTGAAAAAGGGAATTGATCCACGCATTATTAATTTGAGTTCTGCAGCCCAGTCTTCTGTATCGCTGGACGTTTTGAGCGGGATTGTCAAGCTCCCGGAAAGTGAGACTTATGCTCAAAGTAAACTTGCCCTGACCATGTGGAGTTTCCACCTGGCAAAATCCCTGGAAGGAATTTCCGTTATTGCAGTTAATCCGGGATCACTTTTAAACACGAATATGGTTAAGGAAGCTTTTGGCCGGTTTTGGTCATCGGCTGACAAGGGCGGAGACATTTTGTATGAATTGGCTATTGCTGAAAAATACAAAGGCGTTACCGGGAAATATTATGATAATGATAAAGGCTCTTTCGGACAAGCACATCCAGACGCTTATAATGATGTCGGGGTTGAAAAACTCGTTATTGCTACCACAAGTTTATTAGGCAACTAAACACAAAAAAGCCGGACCCGCTTATGCTGGTCCGGCTCGCAAAAAGAGTAATATCCTTTAGATTAGAAACAATATTCGTTAGCAGCGATCATCACCTCAGCAATCTTCCTACGTGCTTCTTTCACATTCACCGGCGGGTATTTTGTGAAACGCTTAACGCCCATCAGGAAGGTGCGCAGCAAATCTCCATCCGCAAAGGAAGCTAAAGCATCCGTTGCATTCTTCGCAATTCGACTATTCATATCGTGGAAGAACACTTTCAAAATCGCATCATAGATTTCCTGTGGTTGCTTGCGATCTTTCTCCGCTAATTTCATTACACGCAATAGTAATCCTTCTGCCAGAAAAACATCGATCATCATATCTGAAACATTCATAATGATTTCCTGCTCATTCTGGAGATCAAGCTGACCATCCATCTGCATCTTGGCAGCTCCACCGGCTACCATCAGGATCGCTTTTTTATATTCTTTCAATGCCTTGAGCTCCTGGCCGTAAGTGCCTTCCGGCTGACCGAATCCAGGCATTGAGGCCAATTCTTTTTGAACCTCCCATGCCGGTCCTACAATATCAATGCGGCCCTTCATAGCGCGCTTCAAAAGCATATCTACAGAAAGCAGGCGATTGATTTCGTTGGTACCTTCGTAAATTCTGTTAATCCTTGCATCGCGGTAAGCACGGGCAGATGTACCTTCTTCTGAGTAACCCATTCCTCCATGGATCTGCAAGGTTTCGTCAACGATGTAGTCCAGCGCTTCAGAGCCACTTACTTTCAATAAGGCACATTCAATAGCATATTCTTCGGCAGCTTTTAATTTAGCCTGACCAAAACCCATACCTTCTGCTTCAAGTTCATTTTTCTTTTCCGTAAGCATATTGGCTGTCCAGAACAAGGCACTTTCACTCGCAAAAAGCTGGATGGCTTGTTCTGCCAGTTTATATTTTATGGCTCCGAAAGATGCGATAGGCACTTTGAACTGGTGACGTTCATTGGCATATTGAATAGCTGTCTCGATACTTTTTTTGGCTCCTCCAAGACTGAGGGCTGCCAGTTTGAAACGGCCGATATTCAAGGCATTAAATGCAATGAGGTGTCCTTTCCCGATTTCTCCCAATACGCTGTCAACCGGTACTTTTACATTCTCGAAATACACCTGCCGGGTTGAAGAACCTTTAATTCCAAGTTTGTCTTCTTCTGCACCAAGGGTTAGGCCTTCAAGGCCTTTTTCTACTACGAACCCAGTGAACTTATCCCCATCCACCTGGGCGAATACGATGAAAAGATCTGCCCATCCGGCATTGGTGATCCACATTTTCTGGCCATTGAGGATATAATGTTTGCCATCCTCCGTGAGATCTGCTCTGGTTTTTGCCGCTAAGGCATCAGAACCTGACCCGGGTTCAGTCAAACAGTAAGCGGCCTTCAGTTCTCCTGTGATTAATCGAGGCAGATATTTTTCTTTTTGCTCTTCTGTTCCAAAATATAAAATAGGTAACATGCCGATACCTGTATGTGCTGCGAAAGTAACCGTAAACGGACCAGCAGGACCAAACACATCCGCAATCAGCGTATTGGTATTTTCATCCATGGCCATTCCGCCGTATTGCTCAGGCATGTGCGCACCCAATAAACCCAATTCTCCCATTTTTTCCATCAATCCCGGAGAAACACCTTCTACCTGCTTTTCAATTTTTTCTGCAACCGGAAATATCTCATTGTTGAGAAAATCTCTGGTCATATCCATGATCATCTTCTGTTCTTCATTGGCATCTTCAGGGATAAAGGTACCTTCAACGGTACTGTCTTTGATCAGGAATTCTCCTCCTTTCAAAATGGTTGATTCTTTGATGGTATCTGGCATGATTTAATGATTTTTCTGTTTTTAAAAATGTCAACACTATCCAATCTAGCGAATTTTCGCTACGAAAATAGGGGATTTTTCAATTTAAGTAAAGCTTTTAAGAAAAATTTTAGCGAAAATTCGCTAAAATGTCTTTCAAACCCCATTTCTTCTGGAAAAAACCATGCTACGGGAACTTTTTGGTGTGAGTTTTTTTTCGTATATTTATACAAGTAATAACACCAAAATTCCAAATACAATGTTTAAAACCCCTGACTTGCTTTTTGGTTATTTCATCCAACCAGCCACCTCTCCACTTATTGATTCCGAAGCTATTTTATGGTCGAGTTTTATTGTCTCACTTTTCGCCGTTGTTTACATTTTTAAAACAAAGAAAATCGACTCCAGGGATTTTCAGAATCTCATTTATCGATACAGACTTTATGTGGCCAATTTCAGAATACTGATCCTTATCAATAGGCTTCAAAAGCTTTACAAAAAAGAAAGAGCTTCCATCACCAAACTGGAAAAGACCATTGCTGACATAAGCCTGGAAAAAAAGAATGCCGGAGAAATAAGCAATGAATCCAGTGACCTCATTAATGAAAACATTCGCTATTGGTACGATCAAAAATCTTTTCATGAGGCCGTAGCCAACAAACTGACCATTTATATTTTAGAATTAAAAAAACAAAGAAGGGAGTTGTTTCTGCTCTTTTCCGTTCTGTCCAATATTCTAAAAACATCCGGACCCAAAAGCCGACTTAAGGCTATCATGAAACAATTTCAAAAACTTGTAAATTCCCCTGGGTATACGGTCATCGGATATTGGCAAAAAAGTCTGAATACTGCTTCGAGAAGAAAAGACCTTGAAGAATCTTACGAAGCACTGGAAAGCCATGGTTTTTTCCGATAAACAATCCGCTTTAATAATCAAAAGCCTACCTTTGCTGTCCGGCATTTCCCGCCGTACAGGGTCTATTTTATTTTTGAAAATTTCCATAAATGGTCAACTATCACAATAAGCGATTCAGGATTGTCAATAATGACGACAATGGGGAAACCTCGGCGGAAACAATTTTTCATTATCAGCAAGAAGGAAATATTCTGATGGCAGATTACTCAGGAGGCTCCATCGTCAAAGGCCACTTAATCGGCCTGGTGGACGAAAACGGTCATATCGATATGCGTTACCACCAAATAAACGACCAGGGAGAAATCAGAACCGGGAAATGTATTTCAAAACCCGAATTTATGGAAAACGGCAAAATAAGACTGCACGAAACCTGGCAGTGGACCTCAGGAGATTTTTCCAAAGGACAGTCAATTATTGAAGAAATATGAATGTTAGTATAGTAACGATAGGAGATGAAATATTGATCGGACAGATCGTGGACACCAACTCTGCCTGGATGGCTCAACAACTCAACAAGGCAGGAGCTAAGGTCGTCAAAATCATCACTACCAGCGATGGACACAGCGATATTATCGAAGCCATTCAACAGGCACAAGATGTAGCTGATGTTGTTTTGATCACCGGAGGGCTCGGCCCCACCAAAGACGACATTACCAAAAAGGCCATTGCAGATCATCTTGGCGTAGGTATGGAGTTCAGTCAAACCACCTTCGATCATATTTCCGGTCTGCTTACCAAATGGGGTATCAAAATAACGGAGGGGCATAAAATTCAAAGCAGAATGCCGGCTAATGCTGTGTTGCTTCCCAATAAGATGGGCACTGCTCCGGGTATGTGGTTCGACCTTCCGGACAAGGTGATCGTTTCCATGCCAGGAGTACCCTACGAAATGCAGTACCTCATGGCCAATGAGGTGATCCCCAAACTGGTGAAACGCTTCCAGGTTTATCCCATCATTCACCGGACAATTCTCACTGCCGGAATCGGGGAATCAGTGCTTGCCGATAAAATCAGCCATATTGAAGAACAACTTCCCGATTATGTCAAACTTGCCTTTCTGCCTGGTAAAGCCATGGTAAGGGTTAGGTTGAGTGCCAGAGCAGAAAATGGTGAAGACGTAGAGAAAGTGGTAGAAGAGGAAGCTCAAAAAATCACGGATGAACTGGCCGGCTTTGTTTTTGGTTTTGAAAAAGAAACCCTACCTGAAGTCGTGCTCAAACGTTGTGGGGAAAGAAACCTCACCTTATCCACAGCAGAAAGTTGTACGGGAGGATTCGTTTCACACCTGATTACGACAATACCCGGGTCCTCTACCGTTTTTAAGGGAGGTGTAGTTTCCTATAGTAACGAACTTAAGATGAATCTGCTGGGTGTTCCAAAATTAACGCTGGAACAACATGGGGCTGTCAGTGAAGAAACCGTAATAGCCATGGCCAAAGGTGCCTTAAAAACGATGAATACAGACATTGCCGTTTCCATTTCCGGTATCGCAGGCCCGGATGGGGGAACGCCTGAAAAACCTGTCGGGACGGTATGGATCTGTGTATGCAATGAAAAAGAGGTTTTCACCAGGAAGCTGGAGTTATCAAAAGACCGGGTGAAAAACATTGAATACTCTGCTAATATTGCCTTGACGGCTTTGTGGAGATTTGTGATGAAGCAGTACTGAAAAAGGCTGAGGCTGAGAAAATGAAGGGATGATTCTCTCTTAAAAGGTGAAGTTGTGCCGCAGAGGACCGCGGTGAAGCGCAAAGAACCGCAGAGAAAAACAATTTCTGAGGATGGCAATATCCAGCTTTAAGTTATTTTCTAAATTGAAGGATTGGTAGAATTGTTTGTATTTTTACCGCTTATGAAGAAACATATTCCTAACGCTATCACACTTGCAAACCTGTTTTTAGGAAGTTGTGCTGCTGTAGCAGTTCTGGACGGGCAATTCATCACCACTTTTTGGCTGTTGTTTTTCGCGGGTTTGGCAGATTGGCTTGATGGTGGAGTAGCGAGGTTTTTGAAGGTAAGTTCTGATATTGGAAAAGAATTAGACTCTCTGGCAGATGTAGTTTCCTTTGGATTAGTTCCCGGAATGATTTTGTATGTTTTATTGATTTACGGGCAGGAAGGAACCGGAGCGATTCACTTTTCCTGGACTGCTGCTCCTGCTTTTTTGCTCACTGCTTTTTCAGGATATCGTCTGGCCAAGTTCAACCTTGATGAAAGGCAAACTGACCATTTTATCGGCATTGCCACTCCGGCAGTTACCGTCTTTGTGGTTGGCCTGATGCTCACCTACCATTTTGATTATTTTGGACTGCATGAACTGGTCATCAATCAATGGTTTTTATATGCTGTGATCGCTTTTTTCAGCTGGCTGCTCAATGCAGAGATCCCGATGTTCAGTTTTAAGTTTAAATCTTTTAAATGGGCCGGAAATGAAGTTCGGTTTATCTTTTTATTGACCTTTTTCATACTGCTGCCATTTTTGAAAGGAGCTGCTTTCAGTGTCAGTGTTTTGCTTTATGTTTTAATAAATCTATTGATGTACATTCTTCCCAAAAAGGCCTAACATCAACAACCATAAATCACCTATTCATCATGCTTTACGTCATACCAACTCCTATCGGCAACCTTGAAGACATCACGCTTAGAGCTATTAGGTTGTTAAAAGAGGCTGATCTGATTTTGGCGGAAGATACTCGTGTGACGAAAAGATTGTTGACTCATTATGAAATAGATACCTCTCTACGTTCCTACCATGCACATAATGAACATAAGGTCACTCAAGGTCTGGTAGATCAGTTAAAATCTGAAGAAATTACCATTGCGCTGGTTTCTGATGCGGGAACTCCCGGGATTTCCGATCCGGGTTTTTTACTGGTTCGGGCATGTGTTAATGAAGATATCAAAGTAGAATGTCTTCCGGGGGCAACTGCTTTTGTGCCTGCGCTGGTGGCTTCCGGCATTCCTTGTGACCGTTTTCATTACGAAGGTTTTCTTCCACATAAAAAAGGAAGGCAGACACGCTTGAAATATCTGGCAGGACTGGAAAACACCTTTGTACTGTACGAATCTCCCAATCGCCTGGTAAAATGCCTTACCCAGTTAGCTGAATTTTGTGGGGAGGACAGAAAAGCGGCCGTTTGCCGGGAGATCAGCAAAATGCATGAAGACGTTCGAACAGCTCCGATCAAGGAATTGATTGAACATTACAGTCAACAAGCAAAAGTGAAGGGAGAAATTGCTATTGTTGTAGAGGGAAAAAAATAGTTTTATAACAGTCCCTCTTTTTCCAGAGAGGCCCTGATCTCCTCATGGGTCACCCAAAACTTTTTCTCAAGCTTTGTTTTTACCCGGTTAAAATCAGGAAGATCTTTCAACTCCTCAAAAACGGTGTCAACATCCAGGAAAAGGATCGTCCAGTAATGAAAATTTTCCTGCTCGCAGAACTTATTC
>QQUB01000749.1 GCA_008501835.1 Bacteroidota bacterium | reverse complement strand
ACCTCCGGAGTGACTACATTATCAACTAACCATGAAACTATCAGACCTACCACAATAGTTGCCCAGGGCGCCCATTGAGGTGTTTTTTTAACTAAAATGCCCATTAATAATGGCACCATCATGGGGTCCTGGACCATGGTAGAAACCCTCATCATAAGCTCATATAAACTGAGCTCTTTAAGTGATGCGAAATACAAAGCAACACTAATTACCCCGATACCACTAATAAAGCTGACCAATTGACTAATTCGTAACATCCTCCGGTCATTGGTCTGTTTATGCCTTTTAGCGAGCCAGGGTTCATAGATACTTCGAATAAAAATTCCTGCATTTTTATTCAGCGCTGAGTCCATGGAAGACATCGAAGCAGCAAAAAGACCGGCCATCAATAACCCAACGGTCCCAATGGGCATGGCGTTACGTGCAAATACAAGGTATGTAGCATCGGCAGCCTTATTTCCGAGTTGTGCATAGTCCAGGGGAGCATCCGGGTAAAGGGTAGCCGCTGCCCAGGGAGGTATAAACCAGATGATAGTTCCGGCTCCCATCAAAGCCATGGCCAATAAGGCAGCTTTCCGGGCGTTTTTGGAGTCTTTAGCTCCGAGGAACCGAAATGAATCGTGGAGATTCATCATTGTTATGATTTGTTTCGGTAGAAAGAAAATGAAGGTGCCGAATAATATTAATGGGTAGTTCATATTGGGGCCAATGAGAAATCCACCTGGAAAGTTTTTAACCAAATTAACCGGGCCATCCACCATAACCAGGGCCACTACTGCCGTTGCTATGGAAACGACGGCAACAACCAAAGTTTGTACAAAATCCGAAGCAACAACTCCCCAAGCACCTGAAAGTACCGATACAAAAAGTACCGTCAGACCAATCGTAATGATGGTTGCATTGATATCAGCTTCAAATACGGCGCTGGTGAAAACTCCAAGGGCGTTTAACCAGACACCGGCATTGAGGAAGGAAAACACTATTAAGGCCCAGGAAAAAAACAGCTCATTTCCGGGACCAAATCGTCTTTTTATCCCTTCCGTTGGAGTATCCACTCTCATCTGCCTGAATCGATGGGCAAAGAAGGCCCATGCCATAAAATACGCAAAGGTATTTCCGATATAAACCAGGCTAATAGCAAAACCGTCGGCGAAGGCTTTACCCGCTGCACCCGTGAAAGTTACGGCTGAAAACTGGGCCATAAAGGCGGTTGAACCTACCATCCACCATAACATTCTACCACCCCCGCGAAAATAATCACTCGTGGATTTACTAGCCATGCGTGCAAAAACGATTCCAATAGCCAGGATCAATAAAAAATAAATGCCAATAACGAGGTAGTCATAAAACATGGTGTCTCCATTTTATTGCAGATGCATAACATCTGTCCAATTGTCATTTTCTCTGATTAAGTCTATGAGTTGCTGATACAGGCTTCCTTCCTTGAAAGTCTGGTATGCAGAGAATGGTTCTCCTTTTATATCTTTTACAAACTCCCTGACCAGGTAATGCCAGTTCCGCTCTGTATCACCTTCAATTTTCGGCTGGTCGTCAGCAATATCCTTAGGAACAGGTAACTCCTGCCATGTTTCATGTTCATCCCACAAATACAATGGTCCCATTCCATAGTGGCCTTTGATATAGATAGCTCCCTTTGTGCCGTAAAACACAATATGATCTTCATTAAATCTTGGGTTTAGTCCGCCGTGTTTAAACAATACAGAAACCGGTTTTGAGGCCATCGGGCTTTCCAGTTGAGCCAATACGGTATAGGACCACTCTACATTGGTTTCTCCCCATTCAATGGAAGGGTCATTTAGATCCTCCGGAATAAAATTTCTTCTCTTTTTAAAATTATGTACGCCTTTAACAATAGGTGCTTTGCCCATGTCGTCGCGTACTTCTCCAATGATCTTTAAGATCTTTTCACCGATTACAGAAGTGACAATAGACATCATGTGGGTGAAATTGTTATTTAAGCGGCCACCGCCATCTTCCTTTCGGTGGGACCATCCGAAAGGAATACCTCGTTCAAGGTTAAAATGTGATATGCATTCGACTTCTACCGGCTCTCCAATGGCACCCTTGGCGATCAGCTGCCGGGCGTGCAAAATATGCGGCATATAACGGAAACTCGAAGCAAAGGCGGTTTTTACTTTTTTCAGTTTGGCATGTTCATTCAACTCAACTGCCGAGTCTCCACTATCCGTCAGCGGTTTGTCGCAAAAAACATGACATCCAAAATCTATGGCCTGAGTTATGGTTTCATAGTGGGCACCTCCTGGAGTTCCGATAGAAACAATATCTGGCTGGCAATCTTTCAGAGCTTGTTGCCAATTTGTGCCGGAATAGGGAATGTTCATTTTTTTTGCCACCTCACTGACCACACCGGGAGTTCTGCCAACGATGCCAACTATCTCAGCACCATAAGCCCGAAAGGCGTCTGCATGGCCTTGTCCTGCAAATCCGGTTCCTGAAATAAGTACTTTCAATTTGCTTTTCATTTTTTGCTTTGATTATTTATTTCACTAATGCTAGTAAAATTCCGTTCCGTTTAGGGTGTGTACACTGGCAGTAGCTTCATATCGACCACTGAAAATGGACAAACCGGAATTACGGAGGTAGGCGTACAAATCTAATTTAAAAAAATTGGTTAACCAAAATTAAAGCAACTTATATTGGTCTGTGTTTTTTTGGCTTTTGGAGATTTAAACCGGCTTGTTATTTTCGAAATATAAACAGTATTCATTGTCGATTTTATACGAATAATTAAGATTTAATTTTACTAATTCGAAATATTATTCTAAATAAAATAAATTATTAAACTCTTGCATATAAGTGAATATGATCTTTTATTGATCAAAATATTGGTTATCCAATTTTAATTTTTAATTTTATAAAGGAAATTTTGACCTTGGAGCAAAGGTTTATTTGAGAACAGGTTTTTGTTAATGACTCTTAAGGTCAATTCAATTTAATGGTAACAAAAAATATCTTGAAAGTATGAAAATCCAGGAGGTCAAAGTATTTGTAAGTTGTCCGGGAAGAAATTTTGTCACTGTTAAAGTAATAACAGACGAAGGTGTTTATGGGCTAGGTGATGCCACTTTGAACGGGCGTGAGATGGCAGTAGTGGCATACCTGGAAGAACATATCATTCCCTGTCTGCTGGGTAGGGACCCTCAACAAATTGAAGACATCTGGCAGTATTTATACAAAGGCGCCTATTGGAGGAAGGGGCCCGTGACTATGGCCGCCATAGGTGGGATAGATATGGCTTTATGGGATATCAAGGGAAAGATCGCCGGACTTCCTGTTTATCAGTTACTTGGAGGGAAAAGCAGGGAGAGCGTTATGGTTTATGGGCACGCCAATGGAGAAACAATAAAAGAGACTCTGGATAATCTTGGAAAATTAATTGACCAGGGGTTCAAGGCAGTACGATTGCAATGTGCCATTCCCGGACTTGAGGGGACCTATGGAACTTTAGGTGAGAAAAAAGATTATTACGAATTACAAAGCGACCGCCCACTACCTCCGGAACAGTTGTGGTCCACATCAAAATACATGAATTTCATTCCGGAGCTTTTCGAGCAGGCCCGGCAGCAATACGGATATGCTGTACAATTGGTTCATGATGTGCATAGCCGGTTGACACCCATAGAAGCGGCAAATCTAGGAAAGCTTTTGGAGCCTTATAAATTGTTGTTTTTGGAAGATGCTTCTCCGGCGGATAACCAGGATGGGTATCAAATCATCAGAAATCACACTACCACTCCTTTAGCCATAGGAGAGGTTTTTAATACAGTCTGGGATGCCAAAGATTTAATCGTTAATCAGGCCATTGATTACCTAAGGATTGCCAGCACTCACGGAGGAGGCATTACACCATTGAAGAAAATAGCGAATTTTGCAGATATGTTTAATGTTCGAATGGCCCCTCATGGTGCTCCCGATCTATCACCGATTTGTCATGCGGCTCATGCACACCTAAATATTTGGGCCCCCAATTTTGGGATACAGGAGTTCATTGGATTTGGAACGGAGAAACTGAACAGTGTGTTTAGCCATCCCTTGTCCTTTGATAATGGGTATATCCGCCTGCAAGATAAACCTGGGCTGGGAGTTGAGTACCATGAAGAAGAGGCAGCAAAGTATAAATATAAAAGATCTTATTTGCCTGTCACGAGATTAGAAGACGGAACCCTGTGGTTTTGGTGATCCTAAAAAAATTGAGTTCGTCTTGAAAAGGATAAACTTAAAATAGGTTAGGCAGGTACAAAAAAAATGCCCGGCATTAGCCGGGCAAAATCTGGAGTTTAGCTTTATTCAATCCTATACTTTGTTGTTAACCATGAGAGAGAAAAACAGAAATAAAAATTCCGTTTTCTCTTCAATGCAATACAAAGATAACTGTGGAATGTGGGGTGTCAAACCCCATAAAGATGGGGTAGGGGGTGTTTTTTTTGAAATTTACAAGATTAATTAAAAAAGAAAAGGTTGTTTTTGGCTGGTAATCGGTTGTTTTTTATGAGAAAACGGTTTTGACTTGGTTACTTCAAAAACCTGTCCATCGACAAAATTACCGTAAACCCGTTATCTTCCAAAAAGGTGAGTTGAGCATTGAGATGCCTTGCACGCATTTTTAGGTTTTTCATGCCTTGGCCACTCTTAGGTGCAGCTTTTCCATTACCTATCCCTTGCCCGTCATCGCTTATGGTCATTTTAAAAATCTGCCCATTGTTGCGAAGGTCAATTTTTACCTGTGACGCATTGGAGTGTTTGGCAACGTTGTTGATGATCTCCTTGTAGATGAAATAAAGGTCCTGGCGGATGCGACCCCGCATTTTCTGATTGAGGTCAATTTTGTTGGTATTGATATGATAACTGATCTCCAAAGGCAGGAGAATTTCATCCGCATGCTCTCTCATTCTAATGATCAGTTCTTCCAATTTATCCTTCCTTGAGTCTACAGACCAAATGACGTCGTTCATTCTCGAAAGAGCGGAGCGACTGTCAGCACCAATTTTTTTCAGCCTTTCCTTCAAACTGTTTTCCTTAACCCCGACGGAAAGCATATCTGTTTGCATGGCAATGCCAGTGAGCAGTCCACTGAGTTCGTCATGCAAGTCACTGGATAATCTCGCTCTGAGTCGCTCCACCGCAAGTTTTTGCTCTACCTGATATTGAAATACCAGGTATACCGCTAGTGCAAACAATAAAATCATGACTGCAATTACTGACCGCCTTTTGAAGAATTTTTGTTTTACCGTGATCTTGATTTGAGTACTTTCTTTGCTCCAGTTACCGTTGGGGTCAGCTCCTTTAATGTGAAACACATATTTTCCTGCGGGTAATTTATTATATCTGCTTGTGTGATTTGTACCAGTGAAAATCCAGTCCTTATCGTAATTTTCCATTTTGTACTTGAACTGATTCTTCTGGCTGTTATCGTAAATGGGCAGGGAAAAGTCAAAACTGAAGTTGTCATCATTTGGACGAATGACCAACTCTTCCAGATGGTGTAGATTTGAAACAATAGTATAAAGACTATCCTCCCAGGAATTATACCTGGTAATTTTAGTCAAAACGGGTTTAGGGATTTCCTTTTCGATAAGCAAATCTCTGGGATAATAAGCATTCATCCCATTCACCCCTCCAAGGTAATGCCTGCCTTGATGATCCTGAAAGTAAGAATACAGGTTAAATTCATCATTACTGAAACCGTCAGCTCCAAAAAAACTGAGGAAGGTTTTTTCTATGGTATCGAAACGGGAAAGGCCATTAAATGTACTGATCCAATAATTTCCACTTTCGTCCGGCAGGATTCCACAAACGATATCACTGGCAAGTTCATCTTCATCTGTAAAGTATTCAACAGTCTGATTGGTCAGGTCCAGTATGTTCAGGCCCTGTTGAGTTCCGACCCAGATCTTTCCTTCCTCGTCTTCATGGATCACCAAAATGAAATCGTTATTAAGCGTAATTTCGTCTTCACCGGATTTTGAGTCATAAACCATTACGGAATCGCCTTCATGATCAATATTATAAAGACCACGACTCGTACCGATCCACAAGGTTTGGTTCCTGGCCTGCAGGATAAACCTCGGATGATTTTCTAAAAATGGATTTTGACCATTCGGATCCCAATAATCAACAAACCGTTCTTCATCTGGTATAAAACGTACGAGTGAACCCTTGCCTGCACCATTCTGACATCCTAACCATAATACCCCGGATGAATCCATCATCATACTTTTTATGTGATCAGGGTATTCATATTTTGTAGTGGTACAGTTCTCAATGTCGTATTTCAGTACAACTCCATTTTCATTGTGAATTCCTCCTCCCCAAAGGAAACCATTATCATAAATCAAATTGTTGGCAAAGGAAAAAGGAATGACCTCTCCGGTAAATTTGTCATTGAGTTGAAGAGTGTCCAGTACATCAGTCTCCAGGTCAAGAGCATACCAGTGGTCAGTTTCATTCGCAAAATAAACGTAATCACCACCATCACTGGTAATACCGCGCATAATGACCCCTCTCCGGTCCTGATCCAGGTTTTTGGCCAGCCATGTTTTAATTTTAGCCTGGCTGTTCCTGACGATCTTCAATCCGGTGTCGATGCCGAAAAACACAGTATTGAAAAAGTCTTTGGCTGTACAGCTAATGATGTTATTGCTCGCTGCTGTAAGGTGACTGAAATCAAAGACATCCCCTTCTGTATTGATGCAGAATAGTTTTTCCGAAGTAGGCAGATTGCCAGCAGAAGCTGTTTGGGCAAGCAACACATTTCCACGGAGGTCTTCCCAGATTTTGGTAAAATATTTTCCGTCAGGGAGTTGCCCGACCATGTTAAATTCTAACTCTATCGGGTTGAAAATATAAACACCCGGGTTATTGCTGAAAGACAGCCAGATTCTTGCCTGTTTATCCTGATGAAAAAAGTAGGTGTGTCGGGGATATAAGAAATCTTCATTGTCAATGCTGAATTCTGAAGCTTCAAATTTTCTAAGGACATTGCCCCCGGAATCGTAGAGTTTCAAACCTTCATTACTATCGTTGATGAAGAAAAAACCATTCACTGTTGGCAACATTTGCATGGTCGCACCCCTGCCAGGCTGGCTTTTTACACCTTTCAATCTGGCGACTAGCTGAAAAGTGTTCGTGTTGAGATCATAGGTGTAAATATTGTCAAAGATTTCTCCGCTTGTAAGGAAATAAATATCACCATCTGAATTGAAACTGATAACCTTGGGAACACCTTTTAACCCGAATTTGGGGTGCAATTCAACCTTTTGACTTCTATGGCTTATAGGATCGAAAATGTCAAAAAAACCGATGTTGTTTTTGTAGATGATATAAATATTTCCCTGTTTGTTTTCAACAATTCTTTCAATGTTATTGGCAGAAATAGATGTTGAATCCGGGCCGTTCTGGTCAGCTGAAAATACTTTGAAGGTATATCCGTCAAATTGATTAAGTCCTCTGTCTGTGGCCAGCCATACCATGCCGTACCTGCTCAAAAGGATATCGTTGATCTGTCGTTCAGACAATCCATCATTAACGGAATAGTATTCACTCTCAAGAGAGCGTACTTGTGCTTCCGTTATGGTAAAAACGGAAAGGCACATCCCAATTAACCATATTTTTTTGAACCAGTTCATTTAGAAAGGTTTGGTTGGGGAAAATGCCATTCAGCAGATCTTAACTCAGGCACACTTTTACCCAAAACCACTTTTACATTGGATATTTTACATTTTAAATTTTCTAGATTTCTCCATCCAGTTTTTTCCGGATGACTTCTGCTTTACTGTTGACCTGGAGTTTTTTGTAGATCTTCTTAATGTGATCCCGGACAGTCTCGACGGATATCAGATATTTATCGGCGATCATTTTATAACTGAGTCCGTCCACAAGACCTTGTACGATTTGTTGTTGTCTTGGAGTCAGAACATCTCCTTCCTTTTTGGGTTGTGGCCCAAGGTGATCAAAAACCTTTCTGGCTATACTTGGAGACATGTAGGCACCTCCACGGTTAACCATCATTATGGCATCCTTGATCTTTGGCAGTTCTGTGCGTTTGGAAATATAAGAAATGGCACCAGCGCAAATGGCCTTAAAGATGGTGTCCGAGTCGTCATATGCAGAAAGAATGATTATGTCTATCTCAGGAATGAGTGATTTGATATTTCTCATGCCCTCCAGCCCTGACAGTCCGGGTAGACGGATGTCGAGCAGCAAGGTATTTAAAGGGGAACCTTGTGAATAGGTTTCCAGGAATTCTTCGACAGAGCCAGCGGTCTGAACAACTTCCATTTCATCCTGATCGTCAAAATAGATCTGTAAGTTTTCCCTGACGGAGGTTTCGTCTTCAATAATACCCAGGTGAATCATTTTTGTTTTTTTTACCAACCATTCAAAAACAATACGCTAGCTAAAGGGCAATAATATAATGATAGCTAAAGAACGCTTTTGAGTAGTTCAATCGTATGTATGGAAAGACAACAAATGTGTTGTCAAAAACTGAGGTCGAGAAATGAGAGTTAGATATTTTAACCGGAAGAAAAGGGATGATCAGGTTTAATTTTCTGCAAAATAAGCATGTTTGATTGTAATCGCAATTTTCTGCCAATAAAAAAGGTTATGATTATGAAAACCCGGTAAAATTTCAGATTTTGCAATATGGGTATGAAGGGAGTGGTTGAGCGTTTTTTCCTAACCGGAATTGTTTGACGGGTTTTTGAAGTTACAGGGGTTTATGGGAGTCAAATAATTGCCATAAAACTGACATTATGTTACGAACAAAAATTGGAGGCATAGGGTATTACGTCCCGGAAAAAGTAGTGACCAATGACGATCTCACCAAAGTTATGGATACTACTGATGAATGGATTCAGGAGAGGACAGGTATTCAGGAGCGCCGATATGCAGAAAGACATAAGGAAACTACGGCAAGTATTGGAGCCAAAGCTGCTGAAAAAGCCATTGAGAATGCCGGAATTGAAAAGGAAGACATTGATTTCATCATATTTGCGACCCTGAGTCCGGATTATTTTTTCCCGGGATGTGGAGTGTTGATGCAGCGGGAATTGGGGATTACAAAAATGGAAGCCGGAGCCCTGGATATCAGGAATCAGTGTTCAGGCTTTATCTATGGTATTTCCGTAGGAGATCAGTTTGTAAAAACTGGTATGTATAAGAATGTACTGGTGGTAGGAGCAGAGGTTCATTCAATGGGGCTCGATTTTTCAACTCGTGGACGAAATGTTACTGTAATTTTCGGTGATGGCGCAGGTGCGGTTGTATTGCAGCCTACCGAGGAGGAAGATCAGGGAATATTGACGACTCATTTGCATTCAGATGGCACCTATGCAGAAAAACTATGTTTTATCAGTCCGGGTGCCCATGGGGGGTATCATAATCAATATGTTGAAGAGCCTGTAGATTATGGATTTTCAGATGCTGAATTCGGTGAATTATTTTTAAATCAGCATATGATAGATAATGCCATGTACTTTCCTCATATGGAAGGACAATTTGT
>QQUB01000359.1 GCA_008501835.1 Bacteroidota bacterium | reverse complement strand
AACACAAAACTCTGAGTTGCTCGATCAAAACTCCGAATTATTAGATTTGGTTGTTCAGCTTCAACTTGAGTGCGAAAAGGATACTTTAGATTGTGAAAATAGAATAATGAGTAAGACGGGGTTTAATATGACCCAAATTATTGAAATTGCTGAATTAGTAAAAATTGAATCAGATGATTTTTTTGCTAAGGGGAATGCTGAAAACATCTTGGGGAATTACCAAGAGGCATTTAACTTTTATTTGCAGTCAGCAAAGCGTCAAAATGTTGATGGAATACATGCTGTAGGAATAATGTATCTATCTGGTAAAGGGGTGAAAAAAAACCTTAAAAAAGCTTTCATGTATATTAAAAAAGCTGCTGATCTAAACTCGACCTCTGCTAAACATAGTTTAGGGGCATTATATTTGAGCGGTTCAGGAGTAAAGATAGATTTTAATAAAGGTACAGATTTAATTAAGGAAGCTGCCGAAAAAGGTAATGTCCTTTCTCAACAACTTTTAGGACAGTTTTACCTTGATGGATCTTTTCTAAAAAAAGATTATGGTGAGGGTTTAATGTGGATAAAAAAGGCTGCATATCAAAATTATGATATATCCCAATTTACTTTAGGATTGATATATCTTCAAGGAATTTATGTTAAAAAAGATGTCGATAAAGCTGTAAAGTGGTTTGAAAAAGCTGCCGAACAAAACCTTCCCGAGGCTCAACATAATTTAGGGGCATTGTATTTGAAGGGAACAGAAATGAAAAAAAACATTAAAAAAGCCTATGAATTTTTTGCATTGGCTGCTGAGAATGGAAATATGGAGTCGCAATATGAGCTTGGTACACAATTATACCGTGAGCAGAACTATGAAGAAGCAACTAAATGGATTAAAAAAGCTGCCGAACAAAACCTTGTTAAAGCCCAATATTTGTTAGGTGTTATGTATCGAGACGAAAACAATACTGAAGAAGCAACTAAATGGATTAAAAAAGCTGCCGAGCAAAATCATGCCCGTGCTCAATATGATATAGGTAATATGTACCATAAAGAAAAAAAATATGAAGAAGCATTAATTTGGTATTCAAGGGCTGCAAACCAAGGACTCTCTGATGCTGAATTTCAATTAGGTCATGAATATTTAAATGGCCATGGAGTAAAGGAGAATCGATATACGGCCATGCTATGGCTTGAAAAAGCTGCTGATAAGAATCACACAAATGCTCAACTTTTGTTAGGTCAATTGTATCATAATGAAAAAAAATATGAAGAAACAATAAAGTGGTATTCAAGGGCTGCAAATCAAGGGTTCTCCGACGCTCAGTTCCATTTAGCCAAAGAGTATATTAAGGGGCATGGGGTAGAACAGGACCTTTTTACTGCTATCTTTTGGTTACAAAAGGCTGCAATTCAAGGACACTCTGAGGCACAAGAACTTCTAATAAGCTATGGTCATAAATGGTAGCTCAATCATTCTTTTTCAATTATCTATTTAAGACAATTTTTACACTTAGAAGGAGATTTTCACAAAAGTACCTTTAAGCAATAAGGGTCTATCAGCTTTTTGCAACTACTTCAACAGGTATTTAAGTAATTTTTCTTTTGACTGCTCGTATAATGAACTAAATGGTAAAAGAGGCCTCAAAGCACCTCTATTTAATTTTCTTTTTTTTTGAGTAGAGAACACCAAGTCATACACTTGTCCTTCATCAGGATCTAATCTTGGTCTTATCATGTTGATGAAATTTGCAATATTTCGAATTGAATGTTTTTTGATGGACTTAAATACAAAATTGCCATGTCCAGTTGATTCAATCTTTACATTTAAATCTTTCAGACGCTCTTTTGAATATACTGCTACTCTTGGGATAAGGCCTTTGTCTCTTGAAATAAAGCCAAAATAATTAACATCTTTATTGTCAAAAACTTGATTAGTTTCTTTATACCATTTCTGATGCCAATCAATTATCATTTCCTTTTTTAGATTGAAATCGGATAAAGTTTGTGGCGTATCTAAACAATTGTACACCACATTTCTTGTATAGCCTTTTTTTAGAAAGGGACTTGAGTAACGAATTGCATTATCTCTTTCAACCACATTTACCAGTGCGCTATTTTCGAATAATTCAGCTGGATTAAATGAATCACTTCCAACCATTCCTTCTTTAAAATCATACACTATCAAACTTGTATCTTTTTGCCAAGATACCCCAGAAGGGCATAGTTTTATCCCAAAGAAAATACCCCCAACGGCTTCTGTCAACAATTTCTCTTGAATTAAAAGGTTTTGGTGAAAAGTGTTTACAATAGCCAATTCGTCATCCTCTGAAATGATGGTGTTTTTTGAAATATCCCTACAAATAATTTCTGAAAGGTCTCGATGTTCTTGGTTTAAAGACCCTGATTGAATAGGCTCTTCGGATTCCAGCAATTGATTAGTACAACTTTTAAAAGAAAATAATCTTGCTTTTTCCTCTTTGTCAATTAAGCCTATAAAAATAGTAAATTCATCAATTTTGCTTTCATAATTTTTTACAATAAACTCTATTGTGTCTAAAGGGGCTTCTTCACTAATTGAATTTTTTATTTGTTCAATAAAATCAAGAGCTGGTTTGACCTCACCTGAAAAGGCTAATACAACCTTTTGGTTTATTTTAAATACTTTTAGGCATTCTTCATTTACGGAAACATCCTCCTCGTTAATTATGTCCTCTCCGAAAATGGATTTTGTATCTTTCAGCTTTAGCTTTGAATTTCGCTTTATAGCCATATCTCCAGATAAAAAAACACAGTTTTTATTTTTCCATCCAATTATGTAAGTCATTGATTATGTATTAAATGGAGGTTGATGTCAAATTCCTTCAGCTGAAACGAAACAGTGTCAAATCAATTTCAATTCCCTTCTTTATGTATACTTAAAATGGGTTCAATTAATAATTTTGGAATCCCGTTCAGAATTTAGATCAATTATCTCAATGCAGTCATTCGATACTTCTATAGTATCAGTGAAAAAACAGAGTGAATCGTATCTAAGCTTAGTAAAGTATGGGTCAATTTCAGACATAGCTCTTTCCAGCAATAGAGAGTCTTTAAATATATTTGAAGATAGATGAAGAGTCCTTGAATTGCCTACCGTAAAATATTTTATTTTCTTATTATTTTTTGACAAAATAATCGAATAACTTTTTCTAAGTTTTGGAAAAATAAGTCTTTGATATGATTGTAGTTTTATTTCAAGGAATTCTAATTTTGAATTTAAGTTGTCATTATTCTCGATTTCACCTTCTTTAAGTAGATTAGAACTTGATTCAACCTTTTTTAAATGATAATTTATTTCCTCCAAATCAAATTCCTTCAAAACGGTTTGTTCAATTTGTGCTAAAATTTTACTTTCTTCATCAATTTTTTTTTCAAGCTTGGCTGAAGAATTAAATAAGCGGTCATCAATTTTTTTATACGCTCCTTGAAAAAAGGGAATTCCTAAAAGGATTGCAATAATAACCCAACTGGTCTTAAGCCAACTCGCTACTTTAAAAGATAAGCCTATCTCATTTACAACCTTAATTTCTTTTATTATTTCATTCGACATCTCTTCGAATTCCGGGAATAGGTCTAATAAATCATTATTCATTGAATAAATAATTTTTTTCATACCTACGCTGTCGGATTCTATTAGCCACTTATAAAATGCAGGAAATTTAGAATCTAACAAATTTAATTTAACTACTTCATCTGGCTTAATCTTTATAGAAGGTGATATGATTCTTATTTGCGGATCCTTATCGCTAAAATTGAAAATAAATGGTTTCGAAATAAAATTATCAATTTTCCCTTTACGTCTAAATGGAATTCCAAAAAAGGTATCGTAAAAATTCACACTTAGAACAATTTCTTCTGTATTGTTAACTTTAATTTTTTTGGGAAATTTCACTTCAATCCCCATCTTTGGAGGAGGGGGAAAAGGGGTTTTAAAATAGGGTGTTGCAAAAATTGCCTTTATAAAATCATAGTAGGAAAAACTAATTAATCTTCCATAAACCACAGTTTTATATTTATTAAATAGGGTATTAAAAAGAAGATAAAGAATTAGTAAAATCGTTGCCAAAAGTCCCAAATAAAATTCAATTCCGATTGGGGTGGAGATGAGTTTAATAATTATTAGAATTATGAAAAATATTAGCAATCCTGTTTTTAAATCTCTTGGGTTTATAAGGATTTGCTTTCTCATTTTTAGGGTTTAGGAAAAAAAGAATCAAACAATATTTAGGTGAAGTAAAGACAAAACTAAGGAAAAAAGGTAATAAAATGAAGCATTTAGTTAGTTCAATGAAGGAGACTTGACTAACTTTATTCTTTTCAGTCAAATTACCTTATAATGAAAAAATGGTTCCTAAACCACCCCGCCAACTTCTTCTTAATCGCCGCTATATTCGCTATTTCAGTTTTATGGTTCTTAGACATATTTGACAATAATTTTAGCTGGCATGATATTTTGGTGGAAGCTCATGGTATGTTTTATGATTTGCTTGTCTTTGGGATTTTACTTGCTTTATACGAGCAATTCAAAAACAAAACTGATTCGATAAAACGGTATAAAGAAGAACTAGATGATTATAGAGGGTGGACAGAAGGAGAAGCGGCTTATAGAGTAGCAGGGATTATTAGGCGATTAAAAAACGAAGATGTACAAAATATTGATTTCTCAAATCTTCATTTAGGGAAATTAGAAACAAGTTTAATTGTGGAGTTAATTAAAAAGGAAGTATCTATTGTATCTCTTGAAAATTCAATTCTAAAAGAGACAAATTTACAAGAGGCAAACTTATGGGAAGCTAATCTTCAAAATGCTGACTTAAGGGGAGCAGATTTACAGGAAGCCAATTTAGGAGGGTCTAATTTACAAAAAGCCAATTTATACGGATCAAACCTTCAAAAGGCCGATTTAGGAAGGGCAAAGCTTAATGGAGCTGAATTAGAAAACGCTAACCTAGATGGGGCATATCTTGAGGGAGCAAACCTAGAAGGCGTAAATCTGACTGGGGCAAATTTACAAAATATAGAATCAGAAGAAGCCTCCTTTCAAGAGGCAAACCTAATAGATTCAAAGCTACAAAATGCTAATTTAATGGGCGCAAATTTACAAGGAGCTACCCTACACGAGGCTAATCTACAAGGAGCTAATTTAATGTCGGCTGATCTTCAGGAAGCTTATTTACAGGATACGATCCTGCTAGAAGCACTTTTAGTCGACGCTAACTTACATAATGCAAATTTAAGGTCTGCTAACCTTGAAGAAGCAGAATTAGCTCTAGCAGGCCTGAAAGGAGCTTGTCTTATTAAAGCTAATTTTAAGAATGCAAATTTAACCAATGCTAATCTAGAAAATGCTCAAGTAGATTCTACCAATTGGTTTGATATTTTAAAAAAACAAAATGTAAGAGGGCTTGAATTATTAGAATCAAAATACTACGTAGGAGCTACTCCTCAAGAAAATAGTTATGGAGATATTTATTTCACTATTAAAGCAATAAAGGATTAAATTAAACCTATACTTAAAGTAATGAGAATAAAGAGCATTTCACAAATTGACAGTTGGAAAGATTGAGATGGCAAAAATCCTTATTAAACAATAACCAATGCCACCATTAAAAAAAATATTCTTTTTTAGAATCCTTTTAGGACTAATAACAGTCGTAATTGGGACTTTTGTTGTTGGCTACATTACTGAATTAACGGCTGGAGACTTTAAAAGTTGGATAGAATCAATTGTTGGAAAAGAAAATGTATTACTTACTCTCATAGGTTTAGGGGGATTTTCAGCTGTTTTATTATTAGTTACTTATTTAATTGAAACGAAGCCAGAACCCAAGGAAGAAAAAAAGTCTATAAAAGACGCTATTGAAAAAGCTATTTCAGATACCCGAGAAGGATTAATCAAATCCTATCAAAGCCGTCTGGACTCAAAAATGGCACAACGCCTTCCCATCAACCTCCAACTAAAATACACCCTCGAAGGAACCACCACCAAAGCCAAATTATACGATAATAGAACCATTGGAGAAAAATCTATCAAGGAAGAACTTATTTCCATCTTTGATAAACATAGAGGAAGACTTCTAATCATAGGAGACCCCGGATCAGGAAAAACAACCTTATTACTTCAATTAGCCGTTACACTCTTAAAAAGGGAAGGTGTTGTTATTCCTATCATAATTAACATAGTAACATGGAGAAAACGTTTCAATTCCGTTGAAGAGTGGTTTGGTGAATTATTGCCCCAAATGGGTTTTTCAAAGCTTTTGGCTCAATTACTCATAAAAGAACACCGTATTTTACCATTATTTGACGGGTTGGATGAGTTAGCTGAAGAGAATAGGAAACCTTGTCTGGAAGCGATAGGTGAGTTTGGTAAGACCAATGAATTGGAATATGTCATTTGTTCTAGAAAAGTAGAATATGCTCAAACCGTTGATGCTCCTGTATATTGTGAAATAGCAGTCAAACCATTAACTCTGCCTCAGATAAAAAAACAACTTAAAGAACTAGGTGCACCTGAGGCAAATGGCCTACTTGATGCTATTTCAAAGGATAATTTACTAAAAGAAATAATCAAAGTCCCATTCTATCTGAATACTGCTCAGATTCTTTTTTCTTCTATGATAACATTGGAAGAACTCAATTTCAAGACAACTACATTAGAGGAAAGGAAAGAAGAGCTGGTAAAAATGTTCATAGACCAACAATTAATTAAAATGGTCTACCCAAAAGAAAAATCAAAGCATTGGTTATCTTTTTTGGCTTTTAATATGAATAAACCAGTACGTAACCTTGTTGTTTTTGAATTAATTGATTTACAGTATAACTGGAGTACATGGACGAAATTTCAATTAATTATTGCCAGATTTATAAAGGGTAGTGTCATTTCACTTCCTGTAGGTATAATTTTAGGGCTTTTATATTCATGGTTTTCTGAAAGTTGGACTACTACTATGGGACTTATATTTGTAGTTTTATTTATCACCATGATGGGTTTGATTATGGGCCTGCAATCTGACATACATTTTTTATCGATTAAAACCTTTGGAATTATTTCCTTTTCAATAAAAGGAATCATTTCTGAGTTTAAGAAAAGACCACTTTTCAACCTAATTCTGTCTCTATTGTTTGGAGTTATATTAGGTCTTTTTAGTGGGTTATATTATGGTCTAATAGCAGGTCTCTTCTTTTTCCTGTGGATAAATCTACTATTCGGATCACTTGCAGCATTCAAAAGTTTTTCCTTTATTCATATTAAAAAACCATATCAAAGGTTTTCGAATTCTTTTTTATTCCTAAATTTTTCTATTATCCAACATTGGTTTCTTAGATGTCAACTATACAAAAAGGATTTGCTCCCAATTAAATTGGTTTACTTCCTTAATGAATTAACCAAGAATTATTTATTGGAATCTGATGGGACTAATTGGCGTTTTCGACACAAAATTTTACAAGATTACTTTGCAGATAAATGGAAAGGAGAACTGGAAAATAATAATTCAGTAAATTAATGATAAAAAGCATTAAAAAAAGTGAAAGTGTATCCTATTTGTACCTAAAAAATGTAAACAATTGATTATCAATACAAATTACTTTTTGTATTGGGAAGTAACTTACCCCTTCAACCTCAACCATCCTCCTCCCCACAACGTTGATTCTATATCAATCAACACAGATGAATCCATTCACTTACATAAATACTCTGATTTTACTCCTGATCTGCTCGGTCACGGCTTATGCACAGGTCGACCGGACGCTTGTACTGAATGGCCATACTGATTATATCGAGTTTCCGGAGAATGAGCTCATGGATTTTGATCAGGTTTTGAGTATTGAATGCTGGGTGCAGCCCAATTGTGAGGCAGGGGAGAAGGTGTTGGTCTCGAAGCAGCGGTGTGGAGATGATTTTGGGTACTATCTTTCAGTGGTGGACGGGAAGTTGTCCTGGACGTTCTCTGTGGATGGGAGTTGCAATAGTTTGAACACTTTTCAAACGGTAAATAGCAGTATTCCAACAGATGCGTTTACCCATGTGGCGGTGGTGCACTCCCAGTTTAACGTCAAGCTTTTTATCAACGGCATACAGGCGATCGCCATATATACGCAAGGGGGATTCGGAACGATTGCCAACAGCGAAGAACCTTTTTTGATCGGTTGTTATCAGCAGCCTGACGGGAATATGACGGATTTTTACAGCGGGCAGATCGATGAGCTCAGGGTCTGGAATATTGAATTGACGGGTAGTTTGATCCAACAACGCATGGAGAGCCCTCTCGAAGGCAGTGAAGCCGGGTTGGTCGCCTATCTGGATATGGAGCAAAGCGGACAGGGATCCACCTTGTTTCTGATCAATCAATCGTCCATTGGCGGGTTTATTGATGCCTCGCCCATCGGGTTTACGCCTTTTTCTCCCTATACTATACATTTTCAGGATTATGGTGAAGGGGCCATCGACCTGGGGGAGGATATCAATACCTGTGATGGCCCGGTGTCTCTTTCCATTTCGGAGGGTAATTACCATAGTATTTTGTGGAGCACCGGATCAACCGAGAATGCTATCAACGTCTCCAATTCAGGAATCTATATAGTCTCAGTGGAAACAGAACTGTGTAAGTTTTATTCAGATACGATCCAGGTCGAGTTCTCTGACTACGTGTTATTGACCCAGGTATTTTCGATTTGTGAGAACGATTCCCTTTGGATAGACAACAACCTCTTTTTTGAAGCCGGGATCTATCAGGATACACTCACAGCCAACTCCGGGGCATGTGATACTATCCAACAATACCTGATTATTGAGAATCCTTCCATGTCAGAATACATTCTGGTTGAGACCTGTCCAATGTCCACTTACCATTATGCAGGTGAATCTTTGGTGCCTGGAAGTATTACACAGTTTTCTTTTTCCGCTTACAATGGTTGTGATTCTGTTGTAACCATTGAAGTGCTTCCCACGTTGGTGTTGGAAGATACCGTCAACTTTACAGTCTGTGAAGGAATGTCGGTTGAATATAACGGCGCCATTTTGACGGCCGATTCGCAAACAGACTTTTATTATGAAAGTGTTGAAGGCTGTGACTCCATCGTGACTGTCATGGTCAATGCCACCCAAACGTATCCTGATTTTTTGGGAAGTGATGCGACCATCTGTGAGGAATATTTTGAATTGGTGAGTCCTTCTGAAAATACTTACTGGAGCACCGGAGCCATTGGAGGTAGTTTAACCGTAAATACATCCGGTACTTATTCCGCAACCTTCACTGATGAAGATGGCTGCCTGAATTCGGATACCATAGTGGTGGAGTTCATAAATATGGATATTTACGTTCCCAATGCATTTTCTCCAAACGGAGATGGGATAAATGATTGTTTTCAACCCTACTTTCCCAGTGGTCAGGATTTAGGCAATTACCGATTAGCAGTGCTTAACCGATGGGGTGAGCTTGTTTTTCAGTCCACTGACAAATATGCCTGTTGGGATGGTCATTTCCGGGGTGAATTATCGCCCGCCGGCGTCTACCTCTGGTTCATGGAAGAGGTATATGGTAGCTGTGATGGTTCCGGGGTACTCAAAGGGGAGGTTTTATTGGCGAGGTGAAGTGG
>QQUB01000464.1 GCA_008501835.1 Bacteroidota bacterium | reverse complement strand
GTGGGCAGTCTTCAGCCAGTACCAGTTGGCAGTACCAGTTAGCAGAAATTTAAGGAAATCTTATCCAAGGTTTTGCCTTTGCCTGGCCTGAGGTTGGAAAGGCGACACCTTGTCGAAGGGGAGTCTTCAGTCTTTTCCCGGCACGATGTGCACGGGATGTCGCATTCGCTCCAAGTGGACAGTCTTCAGCCAGTACCAGTTGGCAGTACCAGTTAGCAGAAATTTAAGGAAATCTTATCCAAGGTTTTGCCTTTGCCTGGCCTTAGATTGGAAAGGCGACACCTTGTCGAAGGGGAATAGTCTGCAGGCTGCGGTGGACAGTCTTCAGCCTTTTAAAACTGTAACTGTACAGACGCAAAAGCCTTTCCGGTGAATTTATAGATTAAAGGAGATTACTCAAGGTTTTGCCTTAGAGAGGGAAGGGTGTAAGGAAAGGCGACACCTTGTCGGAGGAAACTACATCAAACAATGTCAAACGACATCAAACCCACTCTTCCTCACGCCTTCCTATCAGGATTATCCTTTAGAAAGCTATCCCAGCTATTATAGCGTTTACTGCCGCCCAGGATACTGCTGCTTTGGTAATAATGGCAGGCTGCGGTGGCGAGGGCATCCGTTGCATCCAGGGTATGTTTGGACATGTCTACTTTGAAAATGTTGGTGAGCATGGCAGAGATCTGTTCCTTGGAAGCATTTCCGTTTCCTGTTACCGATTGTTTGATCTTTCTCGGTGAATATTCTGTCACAGGAACATCCAGTGTAACAGCCGCTGCAATGGCCACACCCTGAGCACGTCCCAGTTTTAGCATAGACTGAACATTCTTCCCAAAAAACGGCGCTTCGATCGCCATTTCCTTAGGCTTATGCGTTTTGATAATGCTCTGTATGCGTTCGAAGATCTTTTTGAGCTTGAGTTGATGATTTTCCAGCAGGCCCAGTTTGACCACCCCCATCTCGATCAGTTTCATATCCTTATTGATGACCTCAATGACCGCAAACCCCAGGAAGTTGGTTCCCGGGTCAATGCCTATGAGTTTGTATGGAGGTTGTTTGGTCTTGCCCAAAATTTCTTGAATTCAATGAAAAAACGAAAATAGTCAACTTTTTGCCGTAATGGGAGATTTTAGGTTGGAATTAAGGTCAAAAACAGCATATTTGTAATCCGATCTTCTATCAAACCGGATAAAACCTGTCATTTGAAAATTGCCGAAAACAGAAGGACCCTCAATTTCCTGATCAAAGCGATAATCGTAATTTTTTTGCTTTGGGCCTTTTACCGGCAGTTGTTTGCCCGGAAAAACATTGAGGAGATCACCCAGGCTATGGATAATCTTGTAAAGCCTGACCTTTTTATTTTTCTTGGACTAGCTATCGTACTCATGCCGCTCAACTGGGGTCTGGAAAGTGAGAAATGGCGTCAACTGATGGCTCCCTTCCTGCCTGTAAGCTTTAGGAAGGCTATGAGGGCTATTTTGGCGGGAGTTACCATATCGATCTTTACACCAAACAGGATTGGTGAATACGGAGGTCGCATTCTTGAAGTGGAGGCCAGATATAACTGGAAAGGAGTTTTGGCTACCCTGGTAGGTAGCCTTAGTCAGTTGATTGTGTTGTTATCGTTTGGTATGGCAGGAGCATTGTATTATCTCCATAAATTCGAAATGGTGGATGCTTATGTGCTCAGCAGTAGTATTTTTGTTGGCAGTACTTTGATTTTGCTAATGGCATTGATTTATTTCAATGTAGATATGGCTCTGCCTCTTGTGCGAAAACTTCCTTTAGGCAAATGGAAGCGTCCGGTGTTCAAACAGTTGTTGATGTTGAGGCAATACAACAATATTTTATTGGCCAAAGTGTTGATTTTATCCCTGCTGAGGTATCTGGTGTACTGTTTTCAGTATTACCTGATGTTGAGGTTTTTTGGGATTAACATTTCTTTAATTTTAGCCTTGTCAGGCATTGCGACCATCTTTTTGGTACAAACGAGTGTTCCGCTGCCAATGGTTGTAGGACTGCTTGTGCGGGGAGAAATTGCCCTGACTGTATGGGGAAATACCGGTGCGGGGGAATTAGCTGTGTTGGCGGCAACCTTTTCATTATTTATAATAAACCTGAGTGTGCCCGCGTTACTTGGGTTAGTAATAATCGTCAGAACAAACGTTTTAAAATCACTAGGTTATGCGAAATAAAATCAAAAGACCATTGACATTGAGCGCCGTTATTTTTTGTTTGATGGCCTTTAGCTTTCCGGCTGAGGAAATACGACCTCAGGGGGCCGGGGCCGGTGCTTTCACACAGTGTTCCATTGAGAATACTACCTTTAAGGTGGGAGAGGAAGTGGTATATAAATTGTATTACAACTGGGGGATTATGTGGGTTTCCGCAGGAGAAGCAAGGTTTAAGGTAGGGGAAGACGGAGATCAGTTTCATTTTGTTGTAGATGGCCGGACGTACAAATCATATGACTGGGCCTTTAAGGTTCGGGATAGAATTGAAAGTTACGTGGATAAAGAAAGCTTATTGCCAAATAAGGCAATTCGCGATATACACGAAGGTAAATACCATCTGTATGAGGATGTTACCTTTGACCAGAATAACGGCACGGCAGATTACCTGAGGGGAAAAAATAAAAATGCTACAAAACGAGAAAATTTGCAGGTGAGCGAGTGTATTCATGATTTGCTTTCTGCAATTTATTACACAAGAAATGTTAATTTTGAGGACTTGCCGAAAAATCACGCCGTCCCCATAAAGTTTTTTCTTGACAGGGAGGAGTATTCCGTGAAAGTGACCAATAATGGCAAGGACCCGAGTAAGAAGATTAAAGGAATGGGCAAGTATAAAACCCTTGAATTGTCATTGTCACTGATTGCCGGTGAGGTGTTTAAAGAAGGCGATGAAATGAAAATCTGGGTTTCTGATGATAAAAACCGGGTACCGTTAATGATAGAGACTCCTATTGCGGTAGGATCTGTTAAAGTGATTTTAAAAAGTTACAAAGGATTGAAATATCCATTTACAGCAAAACTTGATTAGACCATGCGATCGCTTGTTTTTTTGATGTTATTACTTATGGCAGCCTCATGCCATACCACTAAGCAAAAAGCACCTGAAAGTGTTGAGGATGTCACTGTGGAACCAACACCCGTTGAAACTCCTTCCGGGGATGTTGTTGTTATTGAGAACTACGACAAGATCAATACGTTTGATGAATTGATAAAGCCATTTGAAGGCAAAGTAGTATATGTAGACCTTTGGGCGACCTGGTGCGGACCCTGCCGCAGAGAATTTCAATACAAAGACGGGCTGAATAAATTTGTGAAGGATAAGGACATAGAATTGTTGTACCTCTCTGTTGATCATGCCTACGAATGGGAAAAGTGGGGAAATTTCATCAAAGACAACCAAATGACCGGACATCATATTCATGCGAACGAGCAATTAGTGGCTGACCTAAAGGAAAGATTCCATTCCAGAGTGTCCAATGGTATGAAAGTGTTGAGTTTGCCAACTTATATCATTGTAGACCGACAAGGTAAGGTGGTTAATAAAAGTGCCTTTCGACCGAGTCATAAACAACTGTTATATGATCAGTTGAGTAGGACTTTGTAAAAAGGGAAAACATATTTCGTACCTAGAGCACTTGAGATACTCATGTAGCTTGAGTTTTACCCATAAGGTCGTCCCAATGGGACTAAATAGTCTCGTTGAGACCAAATATAGGTAATCTGAAAACTAAAAACAGGGATAAGTGCCGTAGGTACGTCATATGATAATGCGCCAGAAGTAAAACTTAGTCTTAAGGATACCTTTGTTGGTATTGAATACAATTTTAATTCTTAGATATTTCCCAGGTATATGAAAAAGATTTTCATCGGAATTGGAATAGCCCTGGTGTTTTTTGCCGGGATTTTTGTGGCTAATTTATTTTTCCAGAAAGAAGTTCAGGAACAGAAAAATGTCCAGTCTGTCGTGCTGCTGGAAAAGGTCAAAAAGGTTTGTAAACTCGTGACCATTGAGGGGGAATTCCTCGAATCTTACGATGAAAATAGCATCCGGCCACTTACCTTATATTTGCCTTTCCCGGCTACTTTCACATTTTCTAAAAAAGCTTCCCTTGAGGTAATTGGCCGTGTTTTGGTTGGTTATGATATGGAACAGGTGACGATAACCGCAGACAGTTCCCGAAACGTTTTGATCCTTAAAAATCTTCCTCAACCTGAGGTGCTCTCCATCGATCATGAGATCAGGTATAAAGGACTGGAAGAAAGTTATTTCAACAGTTTCACACCGGAAGATTATACTCAGCTCAATAAAAATGCCAAGGAAATGCTTCGTCAAAAGGCCATAGAATCCGGTTTGTTGGAGGAGGCCAGAGAGCAGGGTAATCAGATGCTTGGTGTGATCACCTACATGGCTACTTCCGTAGGCTGGACTGTTGAGGTGGAGAAGGATCTTATTCCTGTAATTGAACGAGATACTTTTCCGGATTAATTTAGCGGACAGGAGTCCGCTTTTCAGGCCCGTGTAAGACAGGATGTCTTAACGAACAAATTTGTGTTTTTTTTAAACACTTGTCTGGTTTGGGCAATTTATGGTTTTTGGTATCGGAAGTTGTCATAAATGTAAAATGACTGAATGTTTCTTTTATCCTGCTTGAACTTAAAACTAAGTATGTGGACAGAACTACTTTAAATTAAATGTTTTCCTGAAGCGAAACGATGGTACTATACAGCGAAGAAGCGCTAAGGGCCGCGGAGTATTATTATTCTCAGCGGTACTCTGTGAGATCTTTGCGAAACTCAGCGTAACAACTCTCTGTGCCTCCATGATCGATAAAGTAATTTGATCAAAACTAATATTGCCCTCCTGCTTATATGAAATCATGTGAAACTTTTTGGCCACTAACTAATATCAAAAAGCGAGCTCTGTGAGCCTTCAACCGCACCAAGCCATATCAAACTACATCAATCCGTCCCAATTTGAACCGCTCGTCCCACCTTTTTAGCGGATTAACTTTCTCCTAACAAAATTTAAGGGGCTTTTTTATCTATTCTTGCCAAAAAAAATTACTTTTAGTGCTGTTTTGAAAGCACTTTAGACCCTATGGAACTGTTCGCGACAGCTCAAGTCGCCATGAATTCCCTGAGTCTAAAGGATGGTACTAATTGTTAATTTATTGAACTAATTTAAACTTCAGTAATATGTCAAACACAGGTTCATCTGGATTATTTGGTCATCCTAAAGGATTGATGACCCTCTTCTTCTCCGAGATGTGGGAACGCTTTTGTTATTATGGAATGCGGGTTCTTTTAACGCTTTATCTGGTAAAGTCACTGATGAAAGGGGATGCTGATGCAGCATTGATCTACGGTGCTTACACAGGTTTGGTCTATGCCGCACCGATCCTTGGAGGAAGAATGGCCGATAAGTATCTGGGATATAGAAATGCGGTGGTGCTTGGAGCGGTATTGATGGCGATCGGGGAGTTCTTGATCCTTGGAGGAACCGACCAGTTTTTGTTGATTGGTATGGGCGCACTTATCCTCGGTAATGGTTATTTTAAAGCGAATATCTCTACCATTGTTGGTAAATTATACGAAGACGGGGACCCCCGAAGGGATTCCGGTTTTACTATTTTCTATATCGGTATTAACATAGGGGCCTTACTGGCCACTACGGTCGTGGCCTTTGTTGGGGAAACTTATGGTTTCCAATATGGGTTTGGTTTGGCCGGTATCGGTATGTTATTAGGGTTGTTCATTTTCTATTTTGGCAGGCAGAATTATTCTGCTGCTCCTGGTTTGGGAGTCACTGCTGAAGGAAAAGAAGTTATGTTTGCCGGGTTGAATAAGGCAACCGTAGTAGCTATTGCTTCGTTGTTGGTTATTCCTTTGGCATATTACCTGATTATGAATAACAGCTGGCTGGATTATATCTTGCTCGGTCTGTTCATTTACATTTCCATTTCACTGATAAGAGCCGGAGTTAATGCGGATACAGAAAATAAATCTTCCATCTGGAAAGACAGGATGATTGCACTGATCATTTTCATGATTATCAATGTGGTTTTCTGGGCTTGTTTCGAGCAGGCGGGTACATCGCTGACCCTTTTTGCAGATCGTAATGTGGACAGAATGATCGGTGGCTGGGAAATGCCTGCCTCAATGACTCAGTTCTTCAATCCGTTCTTTATTATTGTATTTGGATCTCTGTTCTCCATCATGTGGGTGAAACTTGCAGAGAGAGGAAGAAACCCAAGTATCCCGATGAAGTTTGCCCTGGGTATTTTGCAGCTGGGATTAGGATTCCTTGTTACTCTGGTTGGTCTTCAGTTTGTAAACGAATCTTTCCAGGTGCCATTGTTGACATTGTTCTTCTTGTACCTGTTGCATACAACCGGTGAATTGTTCCTTTCGCCTATTGGTTTATCTATGGTAACCAAGTTGTCTCCGAAAAATATTGCGGGTACGGCTATGGGAGCCTGGTTCCTGAGCTTCGCCATTGCCAATTATTTAGGGGGTAAAATTGCTTCCCTGACTGGCGGTCATGGAGAGGAAGGCGTTGAGTTGACAGCTTCGGAAGGGTTGGATAAATACATGGATGTGTTCTCAACTATCGGTATGGTTTTGATCGGTATGGCAATACTCATTGCATTGCTGAACAAGCCTATCAAGAAGTTGATGCACGGCGTTGAATAACATTACCAATGTTATGATAAAATAACTTCAAAATCAAATGGACCCTGTTATTCTGTAACAGGGTCCATCTGTTTGGGGATGAGAAATAAACTAAAATTTAGCGCTTAACTTTAAGCCTGCCTTCAGGTTAAACTCTAAATTGCCATAATCAAATCTACACCTGTTTAATCTTATTAACTTATGAGTACGGAAAATAAATCTTTTATAGGGTTATTACGCTCGTTTAACCCTACGTATTGGATTACCAGTGGCATGGAGCTCTTTGAGCGCTGGGCCTGGTATGGAATGTTTGCAGTTTTGGCCCTCTATCTTACAGGGTCTACTGACGAAGGAGCCCTCGGGTTTACGCACACAGAAAAGGGGTACATCATGGGACCGGTTACGGCTATTTTGTACCTCTTGCCAATCTTTACCGGAGTAATTGCGGACAAGATCGGGTACAAATTATCCCTGGTGATCGCTTATGTGATATTGATCGTCGGATATTATCTATTAGGGACGGTATCCAGCTTCTGGTCATTTTACATCATCTTCCTTTTTGTAGCCCTGGGAGCGGCTATGTTTAAGCCTGTTGCTTCTGGTGCCATTACAAAAACTACCGACAAATCGAATTCCACCCTCGGGTTTGGGATCTTTTATATGATGGTGAACGTAGGTGGTTTTATTGGGCCAGCTATGTCTTCTTACCTGAGAACTACCTTTGGTTGGAAATTGGTTTTCATCCAGGCTGCTGTAGTGATTGGTATCAACCTCATTTTGGTTCTTTTATTCTTTAAGGAACCATATCGTGAAAAAACAGAGGAGAGTTTCGGAGAAGCTATTGCTAATGCCGCCAAAAAAATTGTGGAAGCGGTAATGGATGTTCGACTCACGGTTCTGTTGGTCATCATGATTGGATTCTGGACGATGTTTAACCAGTTGTTCTACACGCTTCCTACATTTATTGAGGATTGGGTTGACACCAAATTGTTACATGATCAGATCGCAAGTTTCTGGCCTTGGCTGGCAAGTATTATGAGTGGTGGCGGTGATTCGGTCAATCCGGAATGGTTGATCAATATCGATGCCGGGGCGATCGTATTATTGCAGGCGTTGGTTTCATTCTTTGTACTGAAAATGCGCCATGTATCTGCCATGATCCGCGGATTTATCATTGCGGCTATTGGTATCGGTATTACGTTCTATACACATAATGGAATGTTTACCATCGTAGGTATTGTCATTTTTGCCGTTGGTGAAATGATGACCAATCCTACGTTCTCTTCCTTTATTGCGATTATTTCTCCTCGTGGAAAAGAGGCCTTGTATCAGGGCGCTTATTTCCTTCCTGTAGCTGCCGGTAACTTTTTTACCACTTTTGTTTCCGGTAATCTTTACCAGGCATGGTCTGATAAACTGGGACTTTTGCAAGGAGAGATGGCTAAGCGAAATATTGAAATGCCTGAAATAACCCAGGAATTTACCAAGAATAATTATTTCGAACTTGCATCGGAAAAACTGGGTATGTCGCAAAATGAAATGACCCAATTGATTTGGGATACCTATCAGCCAAACAGGATATGGTATGTCATCGTTGCGATAGGTTTAGTATCCATCATTGCCTTGTCCGTTTACGACAGAATGGTGATCAGGCCTAAAGAGAAGAATGGCGAATCGCCAACTGATTAAAAATATCATTTAAATTTTCAAAATGCTCCTATCCTGGTATAGGAGCGTTTTTTATTTCACCACACATAACTCGAAATTATGTCTGATTACGCAGATGGTCACAATCAACCGGAAATATTAGGACATCCGATAGGTTTATTTGTTTTGTTCTTCACCGAGATGTGGGAACGATTCAGTTATTACGGAATGCGCGCCTTGCTCATCCTGTTTTTGGTAGCCAAAGTGAGTGAAGGAGGCTGGGAATGGACAAGAGCTGAGGCTTATTCACTTTTTGGCTGGTATGTTATGCTGGTGTATTTTCTGCCATTGCTGGGGGGCTGGCTGGCGGATAATAAATGGGGACACGTAAAAACCGTTATTGTTGGAGCCTCCATAATTACTGCAGGACACGCCTCGATGGCTATATCTGATTTGCAAATCGGAGTGGATTTGAAGCCCGTTTTTTATTTGGGGTTATTGCTCATTGTTTTGGGGACGGGATTGTTTAAACCCAATATGTCCTCCATTGTAGGGAAGATGTATTCACCTCAAAGTAAGAAAAAGGATGGAGCCTATACTATTTTTTATATGGGCGTAAATGCCGGAGCCTTTATTGGAGTATTATTGGTAGGCTGGATTGGGGAGACGTTTAGTTGGTCCTGGGGATTTGGTCTGGCAGGAGTATTCATGTTCTTTGGATTACTGCAATTCTATTTTGCACGCACAGTTTTTGGTAAAGCAGCTTCAACGCCTAAACCTAAAGAAGTTGATTTGACGCCAGAGGAAAAAGAACGTGAGGTTCCATTTACTAAAACTGATCTGACCATGGCCGGAATTGGCGGTTTCTTTGCCGTCACCTGGATTGTTAACGGTATTTATTCGGTAGTGACCAGAGGAAATCAGTTTCTGATGGAGAGTGTATTCTCTTTTAACCTGCAGGATCAGGTCATTTCCGTTGGCTTGTCAAATATCTTTTTTATTCTTTCCCTGATTGTTTTCGCTTCTCTGGGGATCTCCAGGCTAGGCCGCTATCATCCGGTTGAAAGAGATCGTTTGAAGGTAGTGTTCATTATCGCTTTCTTTGTAATCTTCTTCTGGGCGAGTTTTGAGCAGGCCGGGACATCAATGACCATTTTTGCCAGGGATTACACCAATAGGGTGTTGTCGGGAGATTGGGGAATGGTTTATAAAATCGTTGACTTTATTCTTTCAGTTGCACCAATGCTTGTGTTGACCTGGGTGATTTACAAGTTGGCCAGGGCCATTCTTACGCGATATCCATTGACCGTTCTGTTTACCTCC
>QQUB01000320.1 GCA_008501835.1 Bacteroidota bacterium | reverse complement strand
GAGACTTTGATAGACCACAAATTACCGCCTGACTTTGAACAGGAGTTTCGGCGGCGCTCTTTTGAATTATTCAAGACGGATATTAAACCCATCAATGGTGTACCGGAACTGTTGGAAAAAATCACCCTCCCCTATGCTGTAGCCTCCAGCGGTCCCATGGCAAAGATCAAATTGAATTTAAAAGCTACCGGGTTGATCGATAAATTCGGCGACAACATTTTCAGTTCCTACGATATAGGAAGCTGGAAACCCGATCCGGGCATTTTTTTGCATGCAGCTGATAAAATGGGGTTTCCTCCGTCCGATTGTCTGGTTATTGAAGACAGTGTCAGCGGGGTGCAGGCTGCTCAAAGAGGAGGCTTTGATGTTGTGGCTTTGGCCCAAAATCACACCTACGAGGGTCTTAAAAAGCAAGGGGTCAAAGTGATTTGGAATCTTGATGATCTAGAAAGTCTTATTGCTTAACTAAAATTTTAATAGGGGAAACCCGTACTCAAAACCAAACACTTCTGCATTTTGCATTTTAATTAACCTAAGTTACGAGGTACGCGTTGCGAGTTAGATCATTATAGCTAATTTTTCAGTATTTCAGCAGGTGATCTCTTTTCGTTTTTGTGAATATTTATTTCTTCCTCGATTTATATTTATCATTCAGTCCTTCCCCGTTCAGAATCTTGGGCACACACTTTTCTATTCTGGATGTCCGTGTCTCCGATTTTTTGGGTTGCGAGAAAAACAGAATATAGCCTCTTTGTCTGCCCGGGGTCAGGGATTCAAAAGCTGCTTTGAAGAAAGGATCCTCTTCAAATTTCTGTTCTAATTCTTCAGGAATAGATTCAGGGTTCTTTTTAAATTTCACTTTCAAGCCTGCTTTTTCTACTTCAATGGCTTCAAAAATATAGTTTTTAATGTCTTCTTCTATTTGCTGAATTTCCTCAACACTCTTAAATTTAAATAATCTGGCTGCCTGGGAATTCGGACCGGGTTTTACCATAAGACCTTTACTGTCCTTCAGTAGTGAACCTTTAAAAAAACTAATGCAACAATAATCCCTGAGCGCACTGACCATAAGCACATTTTTATCCTGAAAGGTGTAACAGGGAGCCCCCCATTTTAATTCTTCCGTCAGTCCACACTCCAACACTATTCTTCTCAATAAATCAAGTTCCTCCGGCCAGGTGTGCACCTTGCATTCAGGTGTGCCGCCAAGGGGGCATCGCATACAACCGTCTATCAGGTATTTATCTACTTTTGGATTCATGCTATTCAATTATTAGACAATTCTTCTCCCTAAAACAATTTTGGCCAAAAATAATTCAATATCTTCCAATTAGACAAATCCCCTCCCCTTTATTCCTCCAGAGGAGGTATCAAAAAAAACCTTTCCCCTTCGAGGGGATAAGCGTCAAATTAGAATAAATTAATGCCAGAGGCATGACATATTATTGCGTGGCACGCTAGTGCCATGTAATAATGCAAAATAAACCCAGTTCCATAGGAACGGCATAAATAGGCTCATAACCAATAAATTGTTCCGTTCCTATGGAACTGGGAATCTCTCAATTCATAGCAAGGCACTGGCGTACCATGCTATGAGATGCCGTCTCTCTGAGACTGGATTTTCGTAAAAACACCACTAATTTGACGCCAATCCTTCGAAGGGGGAAAGAAAAAAAGGTGCGCCCCTCTTTTGGAACGCACCTTATATGCATCATTGAACAATATAAACCTTAGGCTTATTTGGGCAATACTACTGAGTCGATTACGTGAATAACACCATTGGTGGCATCGACATCTGTTTTGGTTACTGCTGATACTCCTCCGTTTTCATCCGTGAGAATTACAGATCCGTTACGCAGAGAAGCTTTCAGAATATCTCCGCTTACGGTTTTTACAGAAAATTCTCCATCTGAAGCATTGATCGCATTGATCACGTCATTGGCTTTGAATTCTCCTGCAATAACATGATAAGTCAGGATTTTGGTGAGTGTCTCTTTGTTCTCAGGTTGTAAAAGTGTTTTAACGGTGCCCTCTGGTAATTTTGCGAAAGCGGAGTTTACAGGTGCAAATACCGTGAACGGTCCATCGCTCTGCAGTGTTTTCACCAAATTGGCTGTTTTGATGGCAGTAACCAATGTACTGAAGCTATCGCTACCGGAGGCAATCTGGATGATATCGTTTCCATGTGTCCAGGAAGTTTTCACAGCTTTAGCCGAAGTCGGGTGGCTTCCACACTGAGCGAAAATTGGGGCAGTAAGAGCTACAAATACGAGGCTTAAAAAAATTCGGGTGAAATTCATGATTTAAAAGTTTTAAAAAATTTAATAATAGTTGATTGTCGGCATACCTACGAGTGGAACCTTGGTTTTGGATTTCGCAATCCCGATTTTTTTTTGATTTTTTTTCACAAACCCTATATTTGATGGTAATTAACATCCATTGATTTTGATCTAAATGCAATTTTTATTGTTGAAGTTATTTTAAGCAAAACTGTTTATGCCGCATCCGGTGGAAGAAAAAATTATTCGTCTCATTCAACATAAGGATAAAGCCTTTGTCAGCCTGGTTTATGACCGGTATGCTGACAATCTATATGGCGTAATAAAAACCATGGTTGGAGATGAGGCTGCGGCGCAGGATGTCTTACAGGAAAGTTTTTTAAAAATCTGGAGAAAAGCTGATCAATACGATCCCAAAAAAGCCCGTTTATTCACCTGGTTACTGACGATTTGCCGCAACACGGCGATAGACCGGATAAGAGTAATGCAAAAACGTGCCGGTCGCGAAATCCAAATTGACGATCCTGTCGTAAATAATATAGGGATATCCGGCTTTAACCCTCAACATATTGGCGTAAAGGAATTACTTAAGGGCCTGGACCCCAACCAGCAAGAGGTATTTGAAGCACTTTTTTTCAAGGGAATGACCCAAAAGGAGGCCAGTGAAGCCCTGGAAATTCCACTGGGCACCGTGAAAACTCGACTTAAAATTGGGCTAAGAGAACTCAGAAAAGTTTTTGGAGAGGATGCTGCCCTGATTTTATTGGCAATTATATTAATGCAATGAACGACCATATAAAACAGTTTCTGGAATCCGGTTTACTCGAGGAATATGTGCTCGGGGTAATCGACTCTGCGGAGATCGAAAAGGTAGAGCAGTTTATCCGCGATTATCCGGAGGTGAAAGCTGTTTATGAGGAATTGCAGGAAAACCTGGAATTGCTGGCACAGAAAATGGCCACCACTCCCCCACCAGGAACCAAAGAAGCGATTCTTGAAAAGATTGATGATGAAATAGCCGGAAAATCTACATCTTCATCGTCTGGCACACCGACCTGGGCCTTTGCTGCTGTAATTGCAGCCATCGCTCTTGGAGTTTGGGCCATCATGTTGTTACAACAGAAAAACGATCTGAGCAATCAGGTGGAAACACTCCGGGAGGAATACGCCACCCTGCAGGAAGATTGCGAAGACAAAGACCGAATTTACGCTGCTCAGCAGGAAATGTGGGACCTAATTGGTGATCCCAATACTGCAAGATTTTTGCTCACCGGAAATGACAAAGCTCCGGGTTTGGAAGTTATCGCTTATTGGAATAATGAAGAACAAAAATCTTACCTGAACCTCCTGTCCCTTCCCCAACCTCCGGAAGGCAAATGTTACCAGCTTTGGGCGGACATTGACAAAGAAATGATCAGCATTGATGTCTTACCGAAAGATGCCGGACAAATTGTCGCCATTCCTCACAAGCTCAATGCTGCAAGCCTGAATATCACCATCGAACCAGATGGAGGAAATGATCATGCGACCGTTGAAGAATTGGTGGCGAGTGTGGTGATTTAGGAAAAACCTTATGCCAACCTGTGAATTGAAGCACCCTTGAAATTTGGATTTCTTTCTTGAAAATTCATTGTTAAATTGAATTTGAAAATTATGAAAAAGGAAAGCTTCAAAACAGTCTTAATCAGATTAGGCATTTATTTGGTTACATCAGCATTGTTAACCTGGCTACTCATCGCCTCTAAAGGCTTTTTCAACAACATCTTTTTTTGGATCTATATTGGCGTGATGGGGGTGTCTGCCATAATTGCCAAATGGTATGGGAATGCTGATGACAATCCAAAATGGGTGCTGTTCCTAAGACATGTAGCATTCGTTTGTTTTATTTCACTGCTGATGTTCTGGGTGGCTATTACCTATATTCTGGATTAAATCCAAAGGTCTATAAAGACATGCCCGATATTTTTGTAATTTGGAACTGAATTAAAATCTATAGGGCATTTGAACATACCAAAACGTATCCTGCCACTGATCGTGATTTCCCAGTTTTGCTGCACCTCACTTTGGTTTGCAAGCAATGGGGTATTGAATGACCTGATCATCAATTTTGGTTTAAAATCAGGAGCACTGGGACATTTGACCTCCGCGGTTCAGTTAGGCTTCATTTCCGGTACGCTTTTGTTTGCTGTTTTGACGATCACAGATCGGTTTTCTCCTTCAAAGGTATTCTTCGTAAGCGCAATTTTGGGAGCACTCTTTAACCTGACAGTTGTATGGGACGGAAATGTATTCACCAGTATTCTTGTGCTTCGGTTTTTGACCGGTTTTTTTCTGGCAGGAATTTACCCTGTTGGTATGAAAATCGCGGCAGATTATTACTCCAAAGGCCTCGGCTTATCCCTCGGTTTTCTTGTGGGAGCCCTTGTGGTCGGAACGGCATTTCCTCACCTGGTAAAAAGCATGACCGGAAGTTTGCCATGGAAAGCAGTACTTTTGACCACTTCTGCTCTAGCAACCATTGGAGGCTTTCTGATATTCCTTCTTGTACCAGACGGACCAAATCGCAAAGCCGGTCAGAAACTAGATTTTTCAGCCTTCCTGAGGGTATTTAATAAACCTGACTTCAGGGCTGCCGCTTTTGGTTATTTTGGACACATGTGGGAACTTTACGCTTTCTGGGCATTTGTTCCTGTTATTTTGAATACCTATAATAAGTTACATCCCAAAGTAGAGATTAATGTTCCGATCTGGTCCTTTATCATCATCGGAGTTGGAGGTCTGGCCTGTGTTATTGGAGGATACTTATCCCTAACGCTGGGGACAAAACGCACGGCCTTCTCTGCCCTTTTGTTTTCCTGTTTGTGTTGCCTGATTTCTCCATGGATGTTTTCCATTGAAATGCCATTGGTCTTCCTGGCCTTTTTACTTTTTTGGGGAATGGTAGTGGTGGCTGATTCGCCCCTGTTTTCAACACTGGTTGCCAACAATGCCTCTCTCGAGATAAAAGGTACTGCCCTGACCATTGTGAACTGCATTGGTTTTTCCATAACCATTTTCAGTATCCTGCTGATTAACTATCTTCAGGAGATATCCAATTCCAATAATATCTATGCCTACTTAGCTATTGGACCGGTGCTTGGTCTGATTGCCCTGGGTACAAATGGAAGAAAATCTAAATCCGTTCTTCCACAATAATTGAAAATCATGAAATCCATTGCTTCTTCCTTAATACTTACCTCCTTACTTTGTCTGCTTATGAGTTGCCAAAACGAAAAAGAGATGCCTGCTACGTCAGCATCTAACAGTTACGAAGATCTAGTCAGCTTATTCCATGAATGGCGCTCTTTCGAAACTCCTCCCCTCCTGAACGGCGCTCCGGATTATACGGCCGAAACTTTTGAAAAACGTTGGCCCGAATTCAAAAAGTTACAGAACAAATTACAGACCATCGACTATTCTTCATGGCCGGTTGACCAGCAAGTCGACTGGCATATCGTGTGGGCAGAAATGAATGGATACGATTTCAACCACAGAATTCTCAAACCCTGGGAAAGGGACCCTGCCTATTATAAAAACCTTTGGACCTACCGAAGTGATGTTCCCGGACATGAGGGTCCTACCCCCCATTTAATCACAGATATCTGGACTTATGATTTCCCGCTAAGCCCGGAAGAAAAGGACAGACTCATCAACGACCTCAAGGTTATACCGCCCTTTAACGAGCAGGCAAAAGGCAATCTTACCGGTAATGCGCGAGATCTTTGGATCACTGGGATCAGGGATATCCGGGGGCAAAGTAAAAATCTCCAGAAGATCCTGGATGAACCCGGCGTAAAAGATCAAAAGGATTTGGTTCAGACCATTGAAGCGGCTATCCAATCAACGGATGATTTTGTGGAATGGCTCGAAAAAGAATCTGAAAATAAAACTGGGCCATCAGGTATCGGCAAGGATAATTATACCTGGTATCTACAAAATGTTCACCTGGTTCCATTAACCTGGGACGATGAGGTTATGATCCTGAAAAGAGAGCTTGCCCGTGCCTGGTCTGCTTTGAAACTCGAAGAACACCGAAACCGTGAACTGCCTCAACTGATTGAAGCTGATTCACCCGAAGCATATGATGCCCTCGCAGAAATATCAGCTCAAAGTTTGATGAATTTCCTGAGAAATGAAGAAATCGCTACTGTTAAAGACTACTGGGAGCCGGCATTAAGAGAGCACCTGGGAAGTTTTGTGCCCAAAGAAACACGCAACTTTTTCTGGATCGGAGCCCATTACGACCCTCGTCCTTTGTATTCCCATTTTTACCACTGGTTCGAACTGGCGAGGATGGATAATGAACCTCACAAAAGTGAAATCCGTCGCGGCCCCGTTCTGTATAACATTTTTGATTCCAGAAATGAAGGCGTAGCCACTGCGGTGGAAGAAATGTTCATGCAGGCAGGTTTATACGACGATAACCCAAGAGTTCGGGAGATCGTTTATATTCTGATCGCTCAACGTGCAGCCAGGGGACTAGGGTCTCTTTATGCCCATGCCAACGAAATGACCATGGAAGAAGCCGGAGGCATTCATTCCGAATACACGCCAAGAGGATGGATGAAAACGGAGAAGGAATTGTTGATTTTTGAACAACACCTTTATCTGCGCCAGCCGGGGTACGGTACCAGTTATATCACCGGCAAATACCTCATGGAAAACGCTATGGCCGAATATGCCCGGATGAAGGAGTTGCAAAAGGAACCCTTTGTATTGAAAGATTTCTTTGATGAATTGAATACCATAGGCAACATTCCAATGTCATTAGGACACTGGCAAATGACCGGCCAGTACGACGAAGTCGGAAAAATTGTAGATTGAAAATCTGATTGAAAACCATTATTTTGTGGATATTCAAATACGGAATTACCCATGGAAGAAAAAAGTTCAAACCTGATCGATCTCCAACTGACAGAGGAAGAATCGAAGATCATCAATGAGAATATGCCGGTCAAAACCTACGAAAAAGGCACTGTTCTGTTGCGGGAAGGCCAGATTTCAGTTGATTCATACCATGTTATCAAAGGGTGTATTCGTTCCTACTACCTGAAAGATGGGGAGGAAAGAACAACGGCTTTTTTCACCGAAGACCAGTCCTGTGCCTCTCTTGACAGCTATACCAACCAGGTGCCTGCAAAACACTATTTCGAATGTGTCGAAGAAACAACTGTTGCTGTACTCAATTATTTCAAAGAAAAAGAACTGATCAAAAGAATCCCCAAATTTGAAACCCTCTGTCGTCTCGCCATGGAAAACGACTATGGCAAAAATCAGGAAAGACTTGCCAATTTCATGACCCAGTCCCCGGAAGAACGCTACCTCCACCTGCTGGACACACGCCCAGACCTGCTGGAAAGAGTTCCCCAATACCAACTTGCCAGTTATCTGGGCATAAAACCTGAGTCTTTAAGTCGTATCAGGAAGAGAATAGCCCAGAAAAAATGAGATCACTTCGAAAAACTTCTACATTGGAAATTCTGCGGTTCGACATTCTGCGGTTCTGCCCCATTTTTCTCCCTTCAAAATTCTACTTTATTAATTCCCAATAGCCCCTAATTCAAAAACCTATACGTCACCTTCATTAAAAAGGTATTGTGGATTTTCCTTTCAAAAAGATTTTCCGTCAAACTCGGGATCAGCTGCTTCGTCGGATCATCTGAATTGGTCACGCCCTGTGTCCAGACCAGGAATATCTCCGAGCCGGGTGTATATTCCCAGCGGGCAACAAAATTGGAACGAAACTGCATGAAATTGAAATCAGGGTTTCCAAAAGAATAATCTGTGACCCCATCTTTATTATAATCAATATTGTAAACACCCTCAGCCTCGTTAAACGTTACCGCATCGGGATCAAAACTCTCAAATCTACTGTCTCTCGGCCTGGCAATTGGGTCCAACACCCTTTTAAAATCCGAATAATTAGCCCGTGAAATAAACGGCTGTCCATAATACTGGATGGTCAGGTCAGGAGTAATATTATAATTCAGCCTCAGTCGCATGGAAACAGTCTGCTGATCAAGGTCCGACAAAATGTAGGTCTGAGCATCATCATAATCAATGGTAGCCACATACTGATCTTCCCGTTTGTAACCATTCCAGGATGGTCCAATGGAAAAATTCAGGGCATTGCTGGCTACGACGGTAACGGTCAAACCTACACTTGGTGCTCTGGTCTTCACTTTTAAACCATGACCATATCCCCCATTTAATGAAAAACGTACTTTCTTACGCTCATTCGTTCCAACGAAAAAATGCCCTCCCATGCCATGAGGCTTCCGGAAGGTAGGTCCTCCTCTCAACCAGTTATTGGAAATGTCCGCAAATTCATAACCCATACCTACACTCATCCGCCAGAAATTCTTGAATTCCGCAAAGAAATTTCCATTTAACCCCTGGTGCAGACTCGTTCCTCCAAAATCCCAGCGTACCAAATGTCCGTACCCTGCCTGCCAGAAACGGAAAATGCCTTGGGGTTCATTCTGATTATATCCCATCCAGAAATAATGATTGATCTCATCAGCATTATACTGAAAACCGATATCATTAAGTTCTAACCCGGGCGAACGCCAGGTAAATCCGGTCTGGAAACCAAACTTGCCGGCATATTTTCCAAAATTCAGGTCACCGCCGGTACCAACCAGTTCAGTGGCATCCGGATCATATTCCAGATGAGTAGCATTGGGGCGTTGGAAGTTATGCTCAAACGACCGCTGAGTATTTGAAATAGCAGTGGTTGAACCAGCAACACGACTGAATACCAGTCTACCGTTGATTCTCCATGTGCGATTGTTCCAGTTATGGAAAAAATCGATACCGCCAGAATAAGCATCCGAATGCAGGTAATCGAGATCTTCCGTATCAATTTTTCTTTGAACGCCTGTAAAGATTCCTCCAATGGCAGAATTCCCTTCCTTAAAATCCTGCTGGACACGTGCAACCAGGTAATTCGTAAAAGGCTCAATCGTCTCCATGCTTTCCACACCATTCTGGTCGATCAACACTTCTTCTTTTGCAGTGATGGACTCAAGCAATCCAATAGATAAGCCGTTTTTGGTTTTCCCACTGAATTTAGCCGCACCAAGAATTGTGGTAAAATCCGGTTGGTCAACAAATAGCAATTCACTTGGATCGTCATAAACCCTGCGATGTGGAGCTGCACCTATCCTCCGGGAATAAAAGAGATTGTCCGTATTGAATTGTCCCCCATTCCTTGCACTTGAGATGTTGTAATCAAAGAGATTTCTGTTTTCAATGAAAAATGGTCTTCTCTCCTGGATGAAAATCTGAAAACCATCTAATCTGATGGCAGATGGATCCGCCTCTCCCTGTCCAAAATCAGGATTGATGGTAAACTCG